>JAADFF010000004.1 GCA_013153035.1 Dictyoglomota bacterium
CTATCACGATAGATAGCCTCAATAACCTCATCAGTTGCTGGTACAGGAGCCATAGACAACAAGAGGTCAAGTGATGGAGTTGTCTTAGCAAGTTCAACAAGTTTGGGGATATCGTCTTCTGTGAAACCTACATCGGCAAGCTTTTCAGGAACCCCAACAGCCCTGAGCCATGCCTCTATGCCGGCTGCTGCCTTTTCAGCCTCGCCTGCTACACCTTTGATATCTGGCAGTATAGGTTCAAAGATATCTGCAAGGACCTCTGCCTTAGCTGGCCAAATGTACTTCACAACAGCAGGAAGTAGCATAGCAAGTCCAAGACCGTGTGGCAGATTGGGTTTCAAAGCACTCAGTGGATGCTCAAGTGCATGTGTGAAGTGTAGAAGTCCATTGTCAAAGGAAATACCTGCAATGGTAGATGCATACAAGAGATAGTAACGAGCGGTGAGATCATCAGGATGTGCCAAAGCCTGTGGGAGATACTTGGTTATGAGACGAATGGTCTCCTTGGCAAGAAGAATAGAATATGGGCTTGCCACAAGTGTTGTTGCAGCTTCTGTCACATGGTTAATAGCATCAATGGCTGTATATCTTGTCTGATTGGCAGGCAGTGTTTTGGTAAGCACTGGGTCATCAATGGCAAACATTGGGTAGAGGCAATCATATGCAATAGCGGGTTTGTAGTGTTTGTCAAGCAAGGAGACCACAGCAAATCTGTCAACCTCTGTTCCTGTTCCATGGGTGGTATTAATGGCAATGATAGGAGCAGCCTTCTCTGGAACAAACTTAAGTTCATACAGAGTGTGAGCGTTTTCACCTGGATACTCAAGAAGCACAGCAACACTCTTTGCTGTGTCAATGTGACTACCACCACCAACACCAATAACAGCCTTTGCTCCAAAGTCTTTGGCCATTTTGGTTGCCTCATCTACATTCTCAGCTGTGGGATTAGGAACAACTTTGTCAAACAGCACAAAGTCAATTCCCTTAGCTTTCAGAGCCTTCTCAACTTCGACACCTGCACCGGTTACATCGTAGACAATTTTGTCAGTGATGATAATAACTTTGTCAATACCTTTTTTCTTTAGAACCTCCGCAATATCATTAATTTTTTTAATGGCTCCAACGCCAAAGAAACATGTCGTCTTGCATCTGAGCTCCAATACCTGGTTGACATTCATTTTAGATTCCCATTTCATTTTACATACCCCCTTCTGGATATTTTGTTTAGGACCTTTTCGGTCCTTCACCTTATTTATAACAGGTTATAACAATGTAGGAACAAAACGAAAGTGAAAGCACATAATTAACAACAGAGCAGATTTTTCCCATGGTACGGACAATTCAATACTGGTATTATGACAAATGATAAACTTAGGCTAATTGTTCATCTTGCATATATTTATATATATAAACAATCAGCAATAAACCATTTTTCCTGTTCGGTTATTTATCATATCGAAAGTAAAGTTTAGTTTGAACTTGCATATGTTTATAGGTATTAATTTTTACAAATAAATGAGCAGTAAAAGTCTCCATACTAAAAGAAAAATCCGTATAATATATGTAGAATGTATGTACATACTGAACTCAGTGAGGTGACCAAACATGAAAATAGCAATACCTGTAAAGGAAAACCGTGGATGGGACAGCTCCATATGTGAACACTTTGGTCATGCACCATACTTTGCATTTGTAGATACAGACACAGACACTGTTGATGTCATAGCCAATCCGCTCATGGAACACGGACCCGGAGAACTACCCCAGTGGATAGCTTCTCAAAACTGCCACATACTTGTTGTAAGAGGCATAGGAGGTAAGGCCATAGGCTATTTTAACGAGTTTGGCATACAAGTATACAGAGGGGCCAGTGGCACGGTAAAAGATATTGTAGAAGCTATAAAGATGGGACATATTGCAGATATACCATATGAGGTCAGTGAAAAATTTCACAGACACTGAGAAATGGTGAGGGGACACCTCCCCTCACCTTATCATGCGATAGATAAACACCGCCGTTTGCGCCCTAGTGGCAGGCACACCTAGATGAAACTTACCGTCGGTAATATGTGGATCATTTTTCTTCACAATACCATGCTGCAAAGCCGTTTCTATATACCTATATGACCAGTGAGATTTGGGCACATCGGGGAATGTTGGAGTAGATGGATTAATAAGAGTCCAACCCTTAACTCTAACAATCGTAGTAAGAATTTCTTCCTTCTTGACCTTATTGTTCGGGCCAAACCGACCACCACCATAACCCCTCATATAGCCAGCTTTAACAACAGCTGTAACATATGGACAGAACCAATCACCGGCATGGACATCTACATATATTTCCGGTAAAGTATCGTCACATCGGGGATCTAAATTCATAGCCAATGCAAGCATCTTGGCAAATTCTGCACGGGTAACACTTTTTTCTGGTCTGAAAGTCCCATCGGGATAACCGTTGATAATACCCAACTCAGACAAATATCTTATGGCATCGTATGCCCAGTAGTCTTCCGAAATGTCACTGAACTGTAGAGAATTGCCTATAACCCCAATTTTCTTTTCACCGGTGGCAACATAAACGTATCCATCTTTCACGGCTATCGAATAAACGGGCTTTTTCAAATCTATCTGCCAGAGTATACCTACCCTTTCATGCTTTACATCTACATTAAATGCAAAGATTCTTCCCTTAGGTGTAGCACCATAGAGATATGTACCATCTGTTGCCACTCTGTATATATTGGCTGGCACTTCAACAGTAAAACTTGTGCCACTGTCAAGGTCTACAACCCTAATAAGGTCATACTGCTTATCGGGCAACATGACATAATGTTTCCAAACGGTGAAACCACCTTGCATGGCACTATCGGGATCAAGGTCATATCTGCTATCTACATCTTTATCGATATAAGACTTTACAAGCTTAAGGCCTGCTCCGTCTTGCTTAAAGAATAAAACTCCTCCGACTCCAAGACCGACAATATAATCTTTATACGGAAAAACAACATAGAGTGCTATTCCCACATCATTGGTTTGACTGATACTCTGCTGAATGTTTCCGGTTAGGTCCGTGAATTTACCATTGGAAAGATCAATAGTCCCTATAGTGCCAAAGCGGGTAGCATAAACTTTTCCATCTATAACACTCATGTCATCAAGTCCAGCACCATTGCCGTATAACTTCGGTTTACTTACCGATAGAGGCCAGATGTAATATCCGTGAATAGTAGAAATAATCATCGTTCTACCTGTATATACTATGGCTGTAACAGGAGCCTCTTCATATTGTTGATAAATGATTAAAGATGTTTTACGCGGTGGCACCCAGTATGTGCTAATGTTTATATTCTCACCAGATATCGTACCTAGTCCCATATCAATAACACGTCTCATAGAATTGTCAACATCGTCATGTGCCATAGTCGTTCCACCAATATAAACTGTTTCACCTTCAAAGACAATATGACTAACCTCGAAGGGAACATCAATCCAACGAATTTTTGTCATAGCATCTGAGGAAGGTAAAAATACCAATGATAGAACTAAAGAGAAAATAACGATAAAAGATAGTTGTTTCATATTAAACACCCCCTACACTAATATTCTATTAATGTATACGCGTGTAGGGGGTGTAGGGTATCAACTTTCGTGAATAATACCTTTTTTCCAATCGGTAAATCGATAGAACAAATAGGCCACAACCATAGCCATAATATTACTTATAAGCATGGCTATAAAAATACCCCTGTAGCCTTCGAGTTTAGAGAGTGTGAAAACAAGAGGAATACGAATGCCCCATAACCTGACAACATTAGCTATAGTTGCCTGCAAAGATTTACCCGCTCCGTTAAGGGCATTGATAAAAATATTCATAGAGCCAAAGAATGGTATAGAAAAAGATACATACTTAAACATCTCAGCTCCTACCTCAATAACCTTGGGGTCATTGATAAAGAAGTGGGTAATATTCTTACCATATAGAAATGTCAAAGTAGACAATGCACCTATAAAGACCATCGTCATCCAAAATGCTGTCCACACTGTTTTCTCTGCATCTTCATACCTACGAGCACCAATAAACTGGCCTACCATAACCGATACGGCCATACCGATCCCCATAGAGAGCATGGTTATAAAACCTATAATACGGTTGCCAATACCATAAGCAGAGACAACAACAGGGCCAAATCTTGCCACGGCCTTCATTACCACGACAAAGCCAAACGATGTGATGACTTGTCCCACACTGCCCGGTACACCAACTTTAACAGCCTTTTTAATAAGATTCCAATCTGGAACAAAGTCCGAGAGGTGAAGCTTAAAACCCCTCTTCCCAGTAAAGAGAATATATAGTGCCATGGAAACAGCAACAAGCCTTGATATCGTTGTTGCCCATGCAGCACCTGATACTCCAAATGCAGGTATCGGTCCCCAACCAAAGATAAGGATAGGATCAAGAATAATGTTAACCATAGAAGATATCAGTATAAGCTCCATCGCAAATTTTGCATCACCAAGGCCTCTAAATATGCTCGAAGACACATTAAACAGATAAGCAAATACAATACCATATATAACAATCTTGAAATATCTCAATGCATATGGAAGAACTTCCGCGTTTTCCTTGCCTCCAAGGGCGTAAACCATAGGTTTAGCAAACAGAAGTGCAAATGTAATAACCACAAGACCTATGGCAACCATGATTAACATAACCTGTGCTGCCGATTTTTCCGCTCTTCGTTCATCTCCAGCACCAATATATTGGGCAACTAAAGCACTGCCTGCTACCCCAAATCCCATACCTATTGCGATAAATGTAAATACTAGCGGAAATACCATAGTAGGTGCAGCAAACTCGGTGGTACCTAGCTTGCCCAGAAAGTAGGCATCTACCATGTTATAAACTGTCTGGAATGCAAAAGACAACATCATGGGCACAGATAACTTAAGTAGTGCCTTCCATATAGGCATGTTCAGAATATCTACTCTTTTTCCCCTTCCCCTCATATATACACCTCTCCTTATAACTTCTTTTACCGTTTAGTATAGCATCTCTAAATGTCAATTGCTATTAACAACAGCACCATAACTTTTAAGGCATAGTGATTACCCGTGATCGAGAAAGTGATATAAATTTACAATAGTATGTTAATTTTATACTTTTTGTCACTTCCCCAAAACTCTTACAATATGCTAACACCTTTCATCGAGAAATATGAAGATGAGAAGACAAAACAAGAAGACCAGTTGTCAGGGCCAACAAAAATAGAGGGGGAAATACATACCACCAGAACATAGAGGTATATAGGGCACCAGGGGTAGACACCGCCTCTCTTAACATAGTGCCAAGGCCAGGACGAGACACATCACCCACACCAAGAAATGACATACCACCATCGGCGTATACAGCCCAGCCCACAGACACTGCCCATTGACCTACTACAGTAGGCAAAATAGGGCGCAGATAGTAATTAATAAGAAGTCGCCACCCTCTCACACCAACGGCACGAGCAGATTCCATAAATGGCATATGCTTCATGGTTGCCATAGACGATGAAATAACCCTAAGCGCAGGAAATACTATAAGTAAGGCTATGATAATAGCAACAAATACGGTATTGCTGGGAATAAGCATACCCAAGAGTAAAAGAACAAACATGCGAGGTACACTCATAAACACATCGGTGAGACTATCAATGGCATCTTTACCTATCGGATGAAGAGAGGCAAAAGCAAGAAATACGGCAACTAAAATGCCAACAGTAGCGGCAAGCACCCCAACAAGCACGCTATAGTGCCAACTTACAAGTAAAAGAGAGAGTATATCCCTTCCGAGTTTATCAGTACCAAGAATATGGCTATGAGAAGGAGGCATTAAAGTACTATATCCTCCATGTATCGAACATATACAAAGCAAAGGAAAAACAATCACCAGTACACTCAGCCATGTAATAATCTTCTCAATCCACTTCATGATGTCTCACATCCCTATAAGTACGGGATAACATAACAGCAATTAATGAAAACAGGGATACTGCCATAACACAGCCTCTGATAAGGACCAAATCACCAGATACTATTGCCCTAAATGTCAAATATCCAATACCGGCATACGCCCATATAATCTCAACAAATGGCACCCCACCAAGCACATGTGGTAGTTTGGAGGCAAACACTTGCAGTATATGGGGTAGAGCAGGTTTAAGTCCCCTCCTGTATAACCTCAAACCGCCAATACCATAAGCCTCAGCATAGAGCATATATTTATAGGCATTTTCGGTAGTTAGAACACCTCTAATGGCAAGATAAAACGATGAAAGCTCAGAGATAAACAAAGATATAGCTACACCCCAGAGAGGTGACACATATCTAGAAAAGAAGGCGTACAGTAAGAAAGCCCATATAAAAACAGGTACACTGTGCAGTAAGGCCAGCGAGATAAAGGGAACTTTCCGCACCATCCGTATATCTATAATTGCCAATACAACGCCAAGAATAAAAGCTATGACATATGTAGGTATCAACACATAAAGGGTAGCTACGATATGCCTAATCACAATAGATGAGACATCTTCCCCACCGTACAGAATAGAACGTCCCCAATTGAAGGTAAGAAAGTCTTTTAGGCCTTCAACAAATGACTTGTTATATCCAAGCGCATCCTTCAGCATATTAATCGTATCTTCTGACAATCTGAACCCATATTCTCCAGAAAATAAAGTTGTCTCAGAATACAAGTAGATCCTGGGAAGAACCCAGATGAGATATAAAATGCCTACCCCCCAGATGAGATAAAATATCAGTCTTCTCATTTTTCTATGAATATCACCTTATTAACAGGAATAGGTATACCGGCACCAATACCCCTTGGGGTAAAGAAAAACTCTACAGGTAAATCTCCCTTCTGGAATAACATAACATCCGGTGTATATATAGGAAGAACGGGCACTTCTTCGGAAAGTACGGCTTTTATATTCTCTTTCAGTTCATCTGGGGAATAGAATTTTAACTTCTCTGCTACAACATTCCATTTCTGGGAATGATAACCTTGATAAGGCCAGGTGATATTCACCCATGCAGGGCCATAGGCAAGACCACCATGGGCTATTACGGCTATATCAAACTCACCTTTTCTGATAGCCTCATCAGATGCCCCCATAGGAAGCATCTTTACGTTGACATCAACTCCTGCCTTTTTCAGCTGGTCCTTGATAGCCAAAGCTATTGTCTCAAATTTGGGGGAGGTCACCATCTGAAGCGTCTTGATATCTTTGAGGATATTCTGTGCTTCATCTTTTCCTATCTGCACATCTATAAGGTCTGGAACATTTCCATATCCATGGGCTACCTTATCTACAATAGACTGTCTATCTATAACAGATGCCAAGGCCTTTCTTACATAAACAGGCAACTTCTCCGTATTAAATATAAGGAAATACATTAGATAAGATTCTCCTCTTTTGGTCAGAAAGCCTTTACCAAGCACTTTCTTGGCAGAGTATATGTCACTGCCCCAGAGATAAACCATATCCAGTTTACCGGCGGCTGCATCCCCAACAGGTGATGAGCTATTCACAAACTCAACAGTATATGGAATCGTGCCTCCCCACCAGTCTTTCTTCGGTTTATATACATAAAGTCCTGTTGTGGAATCATATTTTTCAAGGATAAAAGGGCCTGTGCCAATAAAAGCATCTTTTTTCGTATATGTATACGGGTTATCCACATGCTCCCATATATGCTTAGGTAGTATAAACACAGTGGAGACTGCAAGGTATAAAAATTCCGATGTATCTTTTACAGGCACTATCTTAACCGTATGGTCATCTATTTTGGATACAGACTTCACCATATAAAATGCTCCCCAAATGAAACCTTTGGGCGGATGTTGTTTGTAGTAATTGTATGAGAACACCACATCATCGGCGGTAAAGGTGACCCCATCTGCCCATTTCACATCGTTTCTTAAATGAAATATATATCCAGAGGCAGTTTTTTCATAAGAGGTGGCAAGCCATGGTATGAAACCGTCTTTCCCTTTCCACAAAAGGGTGTCATGTGTCATAGAGACCCTAATAAATGAAGGACCCCTTGGCACCGAGGCAAACGGCGTAGGATATCCAAAATTCCCCATTCCATCTATGCGAATAGTGAAATCACTCGTATTCGTTTGTCCACAAGCAACGAAAACACCTATCAACACAGCTATACCAAGCACTAAGCTTATTAGCCTTTTCATATAACCACCTCCGTATGAAAACCTATAAATTTTTCATACCACTATAAGATATATACCATAAACCACCACAATAGGATACAGAAATAAAAAAGGGACAGGCATATGCCTGTCCCCTAATATCACGGAGGTAGATTTATCTATCCTCTGGAATATTCAGCTTTCTTCTTCTCTCCCTCTTGTCCTCAACAAATCTCTTGATACCTTCAAGGAGATGCTCAGGATCAAGGTGGGCTTCTTCAACAACCTCTTCAACAGTACCACCTGTACGCCATCTGTTATCCCAATCGGAGGTCATGGCATACTGTTCGGAGACATAGGAAGATACCCACTGTCTCATAACCTTACGGGACTCATTGGAGATAATGGTAGAGTCGAGATAATCTTCTCTTGGTAATACCTTCTCCTTATACTCCTCGGGCTGGAGGTCAAAGAGCTCTCTGGAAATGGCTGCCACAATCTTAAGGTTGTACTTCTCGTCAAGTTCGGGCAGTATCTTCAAAAGATTGTATGTAGACATAGTACCTCTAACTATGAGCACACCATCTTTGGGCTCTCCTTCTTTGAAGTCTCTAATGAGGTAGGCACCCTTAGCTGCCTCAAAGTAATGAGGCATACC
>JAADFF010000006.1 GCA_013153035.1 Dictyoglomota bacterium
TACTTTTAGGAATTACTATTGGTGTCATTTTGATGTTTTTGTTTTGGGATATTACTTTTGTTGTTTCTATGGGATATTTATTTGGACCGGTGTGGATACTTGAGAATAAAGCTTATATTGTTCCGATATGGGCTTTGTATATTGTCAATGCTGTAATGTTATTGCTTGTTATTCTAACATTCTTTAGATATGTCGCAGATATGTATAAGGGGTTAGCGAGAGCTGTTATTCCGCGGGGATTAGATATGGCAAGAGAAGAAGCTGATAAGTCTCTTGCAATATGTCCTTTCCCAGACCACAATGTTGTATGGCGTACAGAGATAGTGGTTAAGTATATTCAGGTGTTAGATGCTAAGGGGACATCACCGGCATTGGCTGCCAAACTAGCTACAAGTATTACAGAGTATGAAAACCACATAAAAATTACAAATTATCCTGATTCTTTTCTAGCATATTTGGGATATGCCTATGGCACATTATATAGATTAGGATGCAAGGAATGTCTTGATAAGGCTATATTTTATTTCGAAAAGTCCATGGAACTTAATCCATTCAACGAGGCTACAATAAGTGCATATGCTAATTTTGCGGGCAATATTAAGGATTGGGATAGGACGTGTCGAATATTAGAGACTATAATTTATGCGAAGTATTCAAATGACCCCGATGTGTTTGCTGAACAGATGAAAGAAGTGTTTTATGACGCTGTAAGAGCTCATAGAAAATATGTATTGAAGATAGATGAAATGCCTGAAGATTTTAATATAGATGCTCACGCTATGGGTAGAATTTCTTGGCAGCCGGGTAGGATATCTCCTAACCTGATAAAAATGTATATTTTCTGCCTTATAGAAAAACAACGCTATGATGAGGCTAAAAAGTGGTTGAGATTTTATGAGAACTTTTATAAAGATGCGGATCCAGCGTTTGTTGACGAGATGTTTCTCAAAATTAAGCTCGGGCAGTTAAGAAATATATGATCCCTCCGATTATATTAATGAAGAGAATAAAAGGAGGGATGACTATGCCATATGGAGCATATCAGAGAGTAAGAAAAAGATATATCGAAGAGGAAGTAAAAAATGCATCACCTGTAAAATTGGTGCTAATGATATACGATTTAGTAATAGCATCTTTGAAGAAAGGTGATACTGTAAAAGCTCGTGCGGGTATTAGGGAACTTATAGATTCACTGGATTTTGAGAGAGGTGGAACACTGGCTACCAACTTGCTCTCTTTATATGAATATGCATTAAGACAGATACATGAGGGTAATTTAGAAGAAGCACTGAATGTCATTAAACCTCTCAGGGATGCCTGGGAGGAGGCATTTTTCAAGAAAACCTCTGAGGAGAGCACCGAGGAGGTATCGGAGGGGTGATGAACTATGGCAGGTAGAGATTTTATCGAGGGAATCAGTGGGGTAGAGAGAGCAGATTTTGAAACACCATCTCGTGGTGTTGGCGAAGTCATGCAGTTATATTCCTTAGGAGATCGTCTTGTGAAGGAAGCAAGTCGATATAATGCTTATCTTGATGCCAATCAAACCAAACCCCTCACTAAAGAAGATGTAGAAAATATGGTTGATCGTATAAAGAAGATTCTTGAAACTCTCGATGCCTCTGTTGATGTTAAAATTAAGCACTATAAAGAGATACCAGATCTCATACTTGGAATGCAAATAGTTTTCGAGGATAAGCGTACCAAAAAGGTTATTAAGGAAATTCCACCAGAAAAATTACTGAGGCTATATAAAGAGCTCTTAGAAAAAATTGGCTTTTTCCTTCTTGATAAGGAGGTGTGAAAGATGATTTCAGGTGTGAGTAGCTTTAATCCACTAGCGACGCGTGAAATGGTTGATAAGTATATTAGTGCTTTAATGGCTCCGGCTAGAAAGCCTATAGATTTGCTTAATAATCAAAAGGCATTGATAGATAAACAGGTAAAGGCCTTAAATGAAATTAAAGGTATTCTTTCTTCTATGAAGGATTTGGCTCACAGTTTAGCAGATCCTGTACTGGGGGCGTGGCGAGATAAAGAGGTATCTGTTTCTAATGATGATGTTGCTTCTGTCAGTGTTACTTCTAGTGCTACAGAGGGAGTTTGGGATTTAACGGTTAACAGAGTTGCGACAGCACACAGAGTTATCTCTAGTCAGGTAGCAAAGACCGATACCAATCTTGTAAATACTTATGGTGGAAAACTTTTAAAATTGACATTCAATCTCAAGGATGGAACAACTTCAACGGTAAATGTGGATCTAACTGATATTACAACAGATAATGGTTCTACCAACATTGATGTTTTAAATAAAATAGCAGATGCTATTAATTCTGCTTCTGATGCTGGGGTTAAAGCTGTTGTTATTGGGACGGATCCTGATAACGTGAGACTGAGTATATATGCAACCTCTGTTGGATCCGATAAGGCGATCGATAGTATGAGTGCGGAAGAAAGTTCAGATGGGGGGAATACATATAGCGCAAGTAATCTATGGTCAGATCTAGCCCTTGATGACCTTTCAAAGGTTTATGACCCTACGGATCCTACTAGTGGTGGTTCTATTGCTCCTGAAGGAGAAAGTGGCACGACTTTTGATTATGATTGGCTCAATCTAGATGCTGTTCTTAGCGGAGTACCTATAAAAGATACAGACAATACTATATCTGATGGTATATTGGGGGCGACTATCACTGTTAAAAGTACGGGTTCAACAACAATTTCTATTCGCGATAATGTTGATAACGTCGTGAAGAAAATAGAAGATTTTATGAATAAGTTCACTGAACTCAACGCGAAGATACGAGCATATACATTCGCCGGTTCTGATAAGGCTGAGCGAGGAGTACTTGCCAATGATACTAGTATTAGAATGACGCTCTATGCTATACGTGAGGCTATGACTGCAGCTGTTAAAGTTACTGTGGGAAGTGATACGGAAACATTCACCGGGGAAAAACTTGGTATTACATTTGATAAAGAGGGTAATCTAACTTTTGACTCATCAATTATTAGAAATATGCTGAGTGGTTCGGAAGAAGATAGGGAAAAAATAATAAAAGCTTTTACCCAGAGTACGGAAAACGGGGATCCTGAGGATGGAATTTTTGTAAGATTGGAGAAAAAGTTAGAGACCTATGTTGACTCTGTTAGCGGTCTATTTACCACGCGTATTAATAGTCTAAATGAGCGTAAGGATTACATTGACGAACGTATAAAAACACTTGAAAAGATGTTGGATGCGAAAGAGCAGATGTATAGGGAACAGTTGGGTAATCTCATGGCTATGAGTATGGAATTAAAGCAGCAAGTTAGCGAAATGCATGGTATATTTGGTGGTACTATGTAACAATCTCTACAAAATAGATAACTGCCATGTTATAAAGCGGAGGGTATCCTCCGCTTTTGTTGTATAATTCCTATATAGGGAGGGATATATGTGAAGATTGATGAATATCTCACCTCTTATGAAAAGCTACTGGATAGGATTGAGAAATTGTTGGAAGAAGATAAGTATGCTGATGTCATGGGTCTAATTTCCGAAATAGATCACATTATCGCGTTGATTGATGAAGAGGTGAAAGGCTTAACAAAGGAGCAAAAAGACACTATAAAGCCCCGTGCGATGAAGATAATTAAAAGACAGGAGTCCATTTTAGCCAGTATAGACGAAAAAGTTAAATCTATTCAAGGAAATTTAGAAATGATACCTAAGTTGCAAAGGGCGGCGAAGACCTATGGAAAAAACAGTCAGGTTTAAAACAATTGTTCTTCTATTCTTGGTTTTTTTGTCGATCCTTGTTTTTATTGGTTGTTCTCCTACTAAAAAGCCAGATTATGTTACCGATGCTGATATAGCCAAAGCTAAAAAGATGCTTTATAACCTCATTGAGGTATATCTACCTTCTATGGATGTGGATGCTATTGTTAATATGTATCCTCCTGATACAAGAACAGAGATGAGGCCTCAGGTTGAATCTTATTTTAACACATGGAAAAATACGGTAATGTCCGCGTCTAATGTTAATAAGCCGCCAGAAATTATTTCAATGAAAATTATTTCTGTAGATAGGTATGCTGTGTCAGATAAAGATGATCCTACAGCTAAATTTAGGATACCGTTTAAGGTTGTATATGAAGGAGTTTACCGTTTCTGGTTACCCAAGGAGGAAAAGTATGTAAAATATAAGTGTAGACATTCTGCTTGGGTTGAGTTTGTGAAGTATAAAGGGGATGTTTATCTACTTAAATTTCAAAGTTTAGATACACCTGCATGTGAGAAGGTAGGTGATAGTGGTGAAAATTAACGATATTAGTAGTGTTTTGGCTAGGGCTATGGGTGTGGCATCTAAAAGACAGGATTTGCTATCCGATAATATTGCCAATGTTGATACACCCTTCTATAAGAGAAAGGACTTAAACTTTAAAGATATGGTGGATTACATAACTCGTGGTAGAATGGGACAGCCCTTAAAGAGTGATAATCCCAGACATTTTAAATATTCTGATGGGGTCATGTTTCCAAGGACGCAAGAAGACAAAAATCTATCATGGCGAAGTGATAGAAATAATGTTGACATTGATAAAGAGCTTGTAGAACTAATGCAAAACTCTATGTGGTATGGTGGTGTAGCTAAGTTGTTATCACAGAGATTTAGCACATTGCGCTCTGTGTTGACAAGTGTCATTAGATAAGTGTGAAGGTGGTGAGTGGTATGGACTTTGGTTTTTCACCGATTAAAAGTGCTGCCTCGGCACTAACTGCGGAAAGACTCAGAATGGATATTGTTTCTGATAATCTTGCCAATATTGATACAACGAGAACACCTACCGGTGGTCCCTATAGAAGAAGATTTGTGGTATTTGAACCTATTGTAGAAGAGAATGGTAGTGTGGATGGGGTAAGAGTTGCGGCAATTGTAGAAGATAATAGACCTCCTCGCATGGTATATGATCCTAATCATCCAGATGCCAATGCTCAGGGTTATGTTGCTTATCCGAGAATAGATTTTGCTACAGAAATTGTCGACCTTATGGCAGCTCAGAGGGCATATGAGGCTAATACGACAACAATTAGTATTGCAAGGAATATGTATTTGAAAACACTAGAAATAGGTAGGTGATGTATGTGATTGATAAAGTGGGGGGTATTGGTGGAGCTTCTGGTATAACGGGAATTACCAAAACAACGAAGAAGACTCTTCCCGGGGCAAAGGATTTTGCCAAAATACTTGATGAACTTCAGCAGTTTGAGGAGCAGACGAATAGCGTTATGAAGGAAGTGGCTGCAGGTAACTTGGATAAATTACCCGATGCCATTACCATGGCTTCTCAACTCGATTTGGCGGTTCAGATGATTATACAGGTTAGGAATAGATTGATGGAGGGTTTTCAAGAGTTCATGAGAATAGCAATGTAAGGTGATATGACGTGAAAAACTTTATTGAGAGACTCAAAGATATCCAAGTAGTTAAAGATTTTCTGGAGTTTTGGAACTCTCTTGATAGTGCAAGAAGAAAACAAATTGTTGCTGTGTTTGTTATTATCTTTTTGCTTTTAGGAGGATTACTATTTTGGGTTAGTCGTCCTAATTATCAAATATTGTATACTGATTTATCACCTGATACGGCTGCATCTATCACGGCATATCTTGATCAGAAAAATATTCCCTACAAACTGGTGGATGGAGGCCGGACGATTTTAGTTCCAGATAAGTATGTAGACAAATTACGTATTGAGCTAGCAGCACAAGGTATTAGCGGCAAGTTTGGTGATGAATACTCTATATTTGATAAAACTAGAGCAATGTTTTTGTCTCAGGAGCAAGAGCGTATATTTGAACAACGAGTGCTTGAGCAAAAGCTTACTAATATTATCAAGCAGCTCAACAATGTGAAGGATGCTAGGGTATCCATCGTTTTACCTTCAAAAAATATTTTTGCCGAACAGGTTACATCTACCGCTAAGGCATCGGTTATAGTAGAGCCTAAATATGGAGCGAGGCTAACAGATGAAGAGGTTCGAGCAATAGTTAATCTTGTTGCCGGTGCTGTTGATGGGCTTACTCCTGATCAGATAACGGTTGCTGATACTAGTGGTAGAGTTCTTTGGTATCCTAAGATGTATAACAGCGGTATGTCTTTTGATGCTATAGATTATAAATTCCAGATTGAACAGCGACTTGCTTTTTCCATAGAAACTGCATTAAAGGAGCATTTTATTAGTATTGGTATAGATCCATCTTTGTTTGATGTGAGAGTATCTGTTAATGTTGATGTGTCTAAGGTGAAGAAGGTGTCAGAAGATTATGGTGACACCTCAACCTTATCACTTAGTGAGAAGCATGAGAGAGAAGTTAATGGTAATCAGGGAGGAGTTGTTGGTACTGCTGGTAATGTTGCTGGTACTGGTCCAACTTATCCATATGGTACAGGGCAAACTTCTTCTCGTACTTATGATGAAAAAACGGTAAATTACGAGGTGGATAAAACTGTTACAACCTTTGAAGATAATGGGGGACATGTCAAAGATGTTAGTGTTAGTGTTATCTTTGATTCTGATACCTTGAAGAACTTGAAATGGTCTGCTCAAAAGATAGAGGATATTGTTAAAGCTTATATTCAAGGACTTGGTATTGATACTGATGGTGAACATGTTGTTGTAGTTCCTGCTCCCGTTAAGCAACTTAGAGAAGCTTCTGCCCCGAAAGGATTCGATTGGAAAACATTTTTGTTGACTTCTGGAGTACCAATTGGATTGTTCCTTTTAACAACGCTGCTGGCTTTTGCATTCCTTGTTATGGGTAAGTCCAGAAAGGAGCCATTGCCAGAACCACAGGCTATTATTGAAGAACTTCTCAAAGAGAGAGGTCTTATCGAAGAAGAGGAATTGTCGCCGGAGGAGCAGCGTGAACGTGAAATTATTGATCGTATCCGAGAAATCATTGCATCACAGCCTGAACGTGTGGCGGCCCTTGTTAAGATATGGCTTGAGGAGGAGGTTTAACTGTGCCTGGTCGTGGTAAGGAAATGAAATACAATAAAGCGGCTGTTTTGATGGTGATACTAGGTAAAGATTGGGCAGCCAAGGTTATGAAGTATTTACCTGAACAGGATGCGGAGCTATTGGCTATAGAAATTGCCAAAATCAAAGAAATACCTAAATCTGTGAGACAGAAAGTCATAGAAGAGTTTTATACCCTTCTTATGGCTAAAGAGTATATTGGTAAAGGCGGTTTGGAATATGCGAAGGAAGTTTTAGAAAAAGCATATGGTCCACAGAAAGCCGAAGAGATATTTAAAAAGCTTGTTGGGGCTATGCAAGTTGTACCTTTTGAATTTCTTAGAAAACTTGATCCTCAACAGGTAGCCAACCTTATTCAAAATGAGCATCCCCAGACTATTGCATTGCTTCTTAACTATTTAACTCCGCAACAGGCTACCGCTGTGTTTCTTAGCTTGCCTCCTGAACTGGCTCAAGAGGTAGCTTATCGTATGGCTGTTATTGATAGAACATCGCCTGAAGTTATTCGCACCATAGAAGAGGAGCTTAAGCGTAGATTCTCTGCCTTCTCTGCTGGGCAAGATATGACTAAGGTTGATGGTATTGCCACGCTTGTACAAATTCTTAACTCTGTTGACCAGCAGACCCAACAGGCTGTCTTGGAATATTTGGATAGTATCAATCCTGCTTTAGCTGAAGAAGTTAGAAAACAGATGTTCGTTTTTGAAGATATTGTTCTTCTTGACGATAGATCCATTCAAAGGGTTCTTAGAGAAGTTGATGCTAGAGACCTTGCTATAGCACTGAAGGGTGCTAGTGATGCAGTAAAAGAAAAAATATTTAAAAATATGTCACAACGTGCAAGACAGATGCTTCAGGAAGAAATGGAGTATATGGGGCCTGTACGTGTAAAACAAATAGAAGAAGCGCAGCAGAAGATTATTGCTATTATCCGTAGACTCGAAGAGGCAGGGGAAATTGTTATTGTGCGTGGCGGCGAAGATGTTGTTATGTAAAGTGGTGATATCCGTTGCCAAAGGATAAAAAGTCTGGTATAGAGTCTTTAAAGAGGGTTGCCGTATATCGTAAAGGTGACAAGATTGTTGTAGGGGAATATACGCCTAAGTCAAGCGAAGAAACGGGCCATGATCCTGTAAAGGAGCAAGTGGAACAATATACTCAAAAAATAAGGGAATATTATGAGGGTATATTGGAGAGCGTAAAAGAAAGGGCCTATAAGGAGGCTTATGAAAATGGATACACCGATGGCTATAACAAGGCTTATATCGATGCTGGTGAAAAGGTAAAAGCGACACTAGATGAGTATATAGCCCAGATAGAGATGATACATACTGAAATATCGCGTCTCAGAGATGAGCTTCAGCAAATAAATGTTTCTATTAAACGGGAAATAGAGAATATCTATTCCGATATGGAGAGACAGCTTCTTATGATGTTACCAGAGGTTATTGCAGAAATTACCAAGGCCATTTCTGGCAAGGCATTGGATGTAGATAATGAGTTTTTGGAAGGATATGTTAAACAGGCTATTTCTAAACTTAAAGGTTCAGAGGTGATAGAGTTAAGGGTTCCTTCCCATCTTTATGAGAAAGTATCTAAAATAGCTGATAAGATCATGGAGACGGATATTAATATTAGAAAGATAGTTGTTAATGAAGATCCTCATGTAGATGTCGGGGTTATTGCTGATTCACAGCTAGGGTTAGTTGATGCTCGTTTGTCTTCTGCTATAGACAATCTTAGAGAGCTTATAAAGGAAGTGATGGGGTACTATGCTCAAACAAGCATTGGAGGATCTCAA
>JAADFF010000063.1 GCA_013153035.1 Dictyoglomota bacterium
ACCACAAAGAAAGGTACTCCCATCTTCTGCATGAGTCTTTTATAGTCAAGGAACGCGGCATATGTCTGATAATCCTCTGTCTCCTGACCTATATCAATATCTCCTGTCTGAACGGCAAAATCGGGAGAGATCCACGAGATCTCCTTTAAAATACGCTTGGTAACGTCTGGGACAGGATCGCCCCCTACATACTGTCTTGTATCGCCAAAGACGGCAAAACGCACCTTGTCATACTTTGGAGCTGGAATACCCGCTTTTAGCTCCTCACCATTTGTCTGTGCAAATGCAAATGTTGTAAATACTAAAGAAAAGATAATAGCGGCAACGATAACCTTCAGTGCTCTTTTAAACACTGTCTTTCACCTCCCTCAGTACATCCTCTGATGCAAAGACCACACGGTTTTTGCCGTGTCTCTTTGCATAGTACATAGCCTTATCGGCCATATCAAGTAATTCTACACCACTTCGTGCCGGTAGAGGGGGATGCACGGCAACACCCACAGAGATTGTCACATCGTAAACGGTATCTTTAAAGGTCTTCTCCACCTCGGAGCGGATTTTTTCCGCCATCTCCATGGCATAGTCCACACCGGCACCGGGTAAAACAACAACAAATTCTTCTCCACCGTATCTACCGGGAACATCAAGGGGACCACAGGAACGCTTAATAATGCTCGCCACCTGCCTCAGCACTCTATCACCTTCGGCATGGCCATAGGTATCATTGACCAGCTTAAAATTATCAATATCCATATACAAGACACCCAGTGGTGTATGCTCTCTTCTGCTGCGGGCCCATTCTTCATCAAGCCTTCTAAGCACATACCACCGCACATAAAGCCCTGTAAGGGTATCCATAATGGCATGCTGTCTCTCCGCCAGCATAGGCATAGATGCAAGCACCATGCTAACAAGGCTTTCTGTATACATAATATCCATATCTGAAAGATTAGCCTTGTCTATATAGACAAGGACCGTATAATCGTTCTTGTGGTCTATATAAACCGTGTACTGGTCTGATGTATGCCAGCCTTTTATACCACTGGAGAGCATAGAATACTCAGACAGCTTAGGTATAAACACACCACCGGGAAACAGGGGAGATATCCCATAACCTATCTTACCCCGTCCCCTATATATGGTGACATAGGTGGAAGCCGAGACAAAGAAACGTAAAGCCCTCGACAGAGACCATGCTATATCAAGAACCGAGGCCTTGCCAATAATCCGCTGGTATGCCTCTAAGACAGATTCATAGACAAATATTTCTCTCTCGACATCTTCAAGAACCGTCTCAAACATGTTCCACAATCTGTTGATGCTGCCATCTTCTAAACTCTTCTTGACGGATATCTCATTAACACCGGCAAAGAGCTTTTCTTCAAGATTTCTTTTTCGAAGCAGCTCCATTATCTCAGATACCATGTGAAACACACCTAAACCCTCAAACTCCGATAGGGCCCTCCGGTAATGGATAAGTGCGTGTTCCTCATTTCCTTCTCTATAAAATATCTCCGCTATAACAAGAGACATAATACCTGCCTTGAATTTACGTCCATTCCTTAAATAATAGCGTCTCGCATCGGAAAGCCCTTTAATAGCATGTTCGACAAGACCTTCAAAGTACATATTCACAGAAAGATATTCTCTTGGTATCTCTTTACCAATAGACCGCATAGCTTCATAACCATGTTTAAATATTTCTTCATCAAGGAAGAACATTCCTATCTCCATATAGACTTCATATATGGTAGAAATATACGGAGCAGCAGATGACAAGGATTGTAATGCTATATCCTCAGACTCCTTAAGAAGAGCTATAGCCTCGTCAAGATTGTCTTCTATTAAAACCCTCTCCAGTGCCATGAAAGCCAATATCTCTACATATTTCTCTGCATACACTTTTCTCCTTCCCTCATCAGCAAAAAAATCTGTAAGATACTCTTCCCACTGCTTGACAAGGGCCGATAACCGATATCTGATAAGCGGTTCATATGTTTGGGAGTAGAAAAGAAGTGTGTAAAACGGAACACCAATAGAATCTATAAAACTCTGGGCTTCTCTGAGTCTTTCCATGTATTTATCCTGTGTGATAAGTTCATAAGCACCGGCTAGATAATTACTTAGTGAAACGGCAGCACTAGTTGTGCCCGCCCCCATAGCCACCTCGTATGCAAGTCTAAATAGCTCCATAGAGTATCGAAAAGAATGTTTCTGCTCATAAACGGCAAGGTTGTTGTATGCCTTAGATATAAATATAGGGTCCTGTATAGCCTTGGCCTCTTCAAGTAACCTAACCCACTGCTCCCTTGCCTCTTCAAGCTTACCCTGTAGGAAAAGCACCCTTCCCAGCGCATTAATCAACTCGAGTCTCAAACTATCCGGTACAGATGTCATATTGGCAAGGGATAAACCCTCATTATAATAGACATCTGCAGTCTCATAGTTGTTAAGCTCCTCGTTGATGCGACCAAGTCCCCAAAGCACCCATACGGATACGGGATATCCCCTATGTGTTTGATAAAACCCTTTCAAAAGAGATAACATGTGCCTCACCTGAGTATCTGACACATCACCATACAAAAGCACAAATTCCACAAACATGGCAAGCAGAAGAGGCCTTTTCTCCACATAGTTTTCAAGATAAGAGGCAAACTTCATCAGGGCAGGATGAGAACCAAAGTATGTATACAGGAAACGGGCCACATAGGCCGATGCAGGTTTAGGAAGCATCTCAGGATTTTCTATGTATCCCAGATCATCTAATACCTCAAGTACACGCTGGAGAAAAAACCGTTCTTTTAAGGATTTTATCCACATAATGAGATAGGCATGGGCCTTTCGCATAAGCCCGATATCCCTAGCATGCATAGATAGTATAAACAGGGCGTCATTTATGCCCCTAAACAATCTGGAACATACTGAACGGTTAATATAATCTTCAAGTGTTTCATGGGAAACACTCGATATCCAATGAATGGCTATAGCGTATTGCACCCTCCAAACGGGGATACCGGTGATATTGCTGAGATAGTCTAAACTCTCTACAAGCCCTACCTCTTCAAGAAAGCGAAAATCCTCTTCTGATATATTCTCTGCTAGAGATGTGGCCCATACCCTCATCGTGGGACCAAATCTACCCACATGATATTTAGACACAAATGTCAATGCCGTGTAAAGAGCCTTTTGGCTCTGTGTCAGATTATCTTCTATGACTTCCCTTAGGCTACTGTACATCCTCAAGTCGTGTCCACTTCTCTTTACAAGTCGTAAAAGCACTTGGTAGACACCAGGATTGCCATGGGCAAGCTCATACTCTTTTTGCGATACCCTATGTCCTACTATCTTTTCAAATTCATCTATAGACGGCTCTCTTAACCGAACACGGGGAAACAAAATTTTGGGATCATCTACTTCTGATATGAAAACAATGCGGACATTGTCCCACTGCTTCTTATCTGAAGAGCTAAGAGAGGTTTCATACATGATATTGACAAACTTTCTCAAATCTGCGGCATCAAGTGCAAAGTAGTCATTGAGAACCCATACAATATCACCGGAGATATCATTAATAATCGTAGCTATATGTGGAAATACAACATCGACATTGACGATGGATCGAGATAGGTCTATACCCATCTTTTCTATCTCCGGTGCCAGTGTTGGCACATAATGGGCAAAAAAACGACCCACTGCCCCTCTCAGCATACCCATATACATGCTTCTATCATGTTCTGGTATAAGATCCCAAATAGCCTTTAGAAAATTACCAAGGGCTGTATACGTTGAAATGAGGGGTACCTCATGGGGATTATAACCCATCTTCTTCAGGGCACTCATAACCCTCTTTCTCTTACCTATACCCTCAGGACCGTAGACATACAGTGCATGTACTCCACTACCCTCAAATGACCGCTTTAGATGTCCATAGATATCTTCCACTGCGTATCACCTTTCTATTTTCATGAAGGCTTTGACATAACCCTCCTCAGGCATAGATAGTATACCCTCTCTTTCCAAATACTCTAACACCCGAGGAAATGTACGTATCCACATGAGATAGTATATCCACATATCATTAACAGTAGGATGTTGAAAGGCACTCATAGAAGACAGCTCTCCCCAATATGTCTGTATTGTTGCCTCTATAGGAGGTAGTGCCAGACTTCCCACAAAGCCAGCCATATCTGATATATACTTTGTATCAGAGGGCAATATAACAGGCACCGTTCCCATAACCTTACCGGGAACAGAATCCACATACCCCATCTGCTTCATAAAGTCTATGAGATCCCAAAAATGCATTTCCGACAAACCCACATATGCCCTCAGCCTATCCCAGTCTTCTGATAAATAAATAACCCTTGCCATAACGGCAGACATATCGTCGAACATACCCTGTATGTAGTGTCTCAGCAGACTGTAAAAATTGACTGTGTCCTGCCCTCTCACAACCTTCTTAAGCTGGGTTTCTAAATGCCTGCGAATAGCCGTGATGTCCTTCAATCCAGAGATGTCTTTTCCAAATGATATGAACACACCATACTTGGCCGTCTCCACCTTGGTTGTGTCATGAAGCATGGGAAACTGGGCGCTATTGTCTATGCCAAAGTATATATAGCCCAGTGGAGTTTCCGTAGGTAGTATCAACATTCCATGCTTTGACAACAATCTTTTCATGGAGATATCAAGGACAAAAGAACCCAACAGAAAGTAGGTCATCATCGGTTTATCAAATATGGGATAAGATGCTATCTTCTCAAGAAAGTCATGTATACTAGGCCACTGGCCCTTGATAACAGATCCTATACGCACAGACATCTCTGTGCACACATTCTCAAGAATTCTTACCTCATCTGCGGTAAATATAGGAAAGGTGGGATAAAAAATCCCACCATCTTCTTTTATCAGTCCAACCTTATAGGCATCATCAAAATCTTCTATAGGGACAAGGTTTTCGGCAAATATCTGCTCTTTAGAGCGTGGTTTCTTATTGAGCTCAAAAAGAAACTTTTTAACCTTGTCTCTACCTAAGACCTCCCTAACAGACAGCCTATCATCTTCCTCCGGCAACTTGCCCGCATATAAAACCCTAAACACCCTTATTCTCCACCACTGTCTTCGAGATCGTGCTCGTGCTTTTCTTCTTCCTCTCTCACCATCTTGTCCCACATCTCCTGAACCCTCTGAAGCTCCATACCTTCAATCATAGATACCTCATATTCTCCACCAAGGTCTTTATCCACCCTGAGGAATATTGTGGAACCATAGTGATAATCTTCTTCTTCCTCATCTGGTATAAGCTCCATACATACCCAGTACATACGCCCACTCTCGTCTTCTATCTGGTCTATAAGGGCTATTTCCATCTGCTCCCCTGTCTCTGGATCTTCAAGGAGAAGTACCTGGGCATCTACGTGCTCATGCTCGTGTTCGTGCTCGTCCACTTCTACCTCAAAGCCAAAGCTCATAAGGTCAAACTCCTCTTCTTCATCGTGTGTGTGCTCGTGTTCTGTATGCTCTGCCATATCTTTCACCTCCTTCAGTGTAATTATAAGCCCTATCAAGAGTTCTGTTGGAATATTACCCTATTTCTCCCTACCTCTTCCCATATATTCCCCTATATATAAGAACAGCCGTTTGAGCTCTTGTAGATGGTGAGCCTTTACCAAAATGCCTACCCTTCGTTAAGCCCTCGTCATTTGGCCCTATAATTCCGTGCCTCACCGCAGTCTCAACATAGGGATACGCCCAGTAATCTGATGTGATATCGTCAAATGTAGGAGTCTTGGGTCTCTCCAACTGCCAACCTTTTATGCGGACAATGGTTGTCAATATCTCTTCTTTCTTTACCATTGCCTGAGGTGCAAACTTTCCCTTACCATAACCAACCATGTACCCTGCCTTATTGACAGCCTGTACATACGGACAGAACCAGTCACTGTCCTTTACATCTTTAAAGACATGAAAACCGTTGCATTTGGCTACATCTAATTTCAGAGAAGTTGCCAGCATCTTGGCATATTCTGCCCTTGTAACCTCTTTATCGGGCTTAAAAGAACCGTCGGGATAACCAGAAATTACCCCCTGTGAGATGAGAAATGCGGCAGCACCATATGCCCAATAATCTGGACCCATATCAATAAATAGGGGAGAGTCATATACGGTAAGCTGGTCATTATCAGCGGAAAGAAGATATACCCTGCCCATATAGGCGGCAATATCGCGATATTCCCTGTCTAAAGCCTGATACCCGACATCTCCACTTCTCACATTTAAGATAAACAAAGATTTGTATCCGCTTTCTCCCGGACGAACAAGGGCATAAAAGTAATTGCCAAAGGACGATAACTTGTCTGGTTGCTCTGCAACAGAATATTCTTTGTAATATGCTTTTTTCTTCTTAATATCGTAGAAGTAAAAGCCTGTAGGCTCACCATCGGGATACCAGCCTATAACAGTATCCGCAACCATCTGGGCTCTATATCCGAAATATACAGGCTCTCCACCGCTGGTAACATCGACATTAACATAAGAAATCACCTTTCCGTGTAAGGCATCTGTCATCTTGACAACATACGCACCTTGCCCGATGAGAAGCAAGGTATCACTTGAGAGTTGAAAAATCCTCTGCAAATAGCTCATAGTTCTAGCCAATGTGGGAACTCCTGAGTCATCTATATCAACCTTATGTTTCTGACCATCATAAAACCATAGTAGACCGTCTCCTGAAAACGGAGTGATAAAGTAAACACCACTTTTATACTTCCATTTTTCTCCCACATAGAGACCTGTCAGCCCTTTCATATTAACTGAAACATCTATAGGCGTTAGTGAGGGCATACTCCAAGCTTCAACACCAAGCCATGGTCCATTTTTCGCGTTGTTTCGCAATACATACAATGTGTCTTTAGCACATACCACATCGGTTACGGGAACTCCCACATCTTTATCTGAACCTATAGCCTCTTTAATAAGAGATGGTTTATCAGGATTCGATAAGTCTAATAATGCAACAGCCCTATAGAGTTTTCCGTTCACCTTCTTAGTACCAGCCACAACAAGAAAGTTATTGCACGCCTCTATGTACTGACCTTTCATATCAAGCTGAATAGTAGAACCCTTGTAAACTTTTACAGATGCATGTATAGCGGGAATATAAAACACCAAGGAAAGAACCATAAAAATGATGATAAATTTTCTCATATTCTCACCCCCAAAGGCTTTTATAATGTCTACGAAAAAGCCCCCTATGAGGTATCACAATCCTACACTTATATTGTCTCACCGATGGCAAAAATCAATCTGCGATAACAATGTGTATAGAAAAAAGCCATCATAAAACTGAGGAGTCGTTATCTTCTGGCACAAACACTTTAACAATGGCAGAGTAGGGGGTATAAGATACTCCAGTAGGTTCATGGGCTCCAAAGCCCGCTATGACTTCCATAAGCCTACCCAACATGCCTGTATATGTCTTTCCCTTGTGGGTATAGAAAAAGCCACCATGAGGGGCGCCTTCTATGGCAACAAACTGTCTTTTTAACTTATACGCCACCGCCGGGGTTGTGCCACTGCCGGCAAAGAAGTCAAGCAGGGCATCCCCCTCGGAGGTGGCGCTCTCTATTAATCTTTTCAGGAGAGCCTCCGGCTTCTGGGTGCGAAATCCGTATCTCTCCTTTGCCATGTTGTTGATGATAGAAATATCTGTCCACACATCGGATATGGGCCCATACACATATTCTTTCTCCCCACGCCCGCGGTTGTGCCATACATAAGGACCCCTGTCATCTTCAAAGAGCTTCCCTTTTTTCCTTAAATCTTCAAGCTTCCCCTGAAACTTGGGTTTCAGTCTCTGGGGCACAGAGAGGGTAGAGTGGCCCTGCCTGTAGATATAAATGCTATCGTGCTTGCGTGGATAGGCCCCTTCTGGCACACCGCCACTGTAGTAAGCCCAAATAATCTCATTGACAAAGGAGCCTTTACCGAAAACCTCTTCAAGAAGATATCTCCCTATATAGTCGGCTCTTTGGTCTACATGGAGCATGAAAAAGGCATCGGTTTTTAGCAATGCCCTGCCAAGCACCATACGGCCATACATCATCACCGTCCATAGAGGAAGAGTGTATTTATCATCATATGCAAACTCCCTGCCTGTGGCAAAGGGAGGGTCTATGTACACCATGTGGGCCCGTGGCAGAACATCTATTAAGAGGGTCATAGCCCTATAATTTTCATCAAGTATGACTATGCCATGGGTCTCTTTATCTTTTAGCTTTTCCTCAAGAGCTGGGAAAAAGCCTGTATAAAGGGGCAGAGTAGGGTAGTGCTCTGCAAGATACACGGGCATATCCTCATAGGGCATAGCATCGGACATGACAATATGCTCCCACATACCCAGACGTTGCCATAACTCTATCTGACGAGCCCATTCACCGCTATCTACAGATAGAGCATATTTTATAAGGGATATGCTGACAATGTAGTGGGTTTTATAGGAAACTTTCAACCAGTTATTGTAAGCATTAACAACTTCCCTGCATACATCCTTTTCTACATTGAGCATGCGGGCTACTTCAATACAATCGTCTTCTGAAGGGAAAACTATGCCTATACCGGGTATAAACACACTATGTCGATACACAGGTGGACATACAGGAGAAGACATGCCCTTTATGAGTTTGAGAATTTTCTCTCGATACACCATATATTCATAATAGCAGAGACATATGTTCTCATATCATACAGACAGATAATACCTCTCTTTTTCCATCCAACCACAATATC
>JAADFF010000066.1 GCA_013153035.1 Dictyoglomota bacterium
CACCAAGACCTATAAACAATCCACCGATAAATGCTCCCCAGAATGGTGTTAGCACTCCAGCTTTGACAAAGACACCGGTTACATTGGCAACATTGTTAGCACCAAGGGAAAAGGCACCATATGATGAAACAATAATCATACCCCACCATATCATGTTATCCCATGCAAATATAGATTTACGAAATGGCCTTGTTATAGGTCTCAATACGAAAAACAGGATATAGGCAAACAGGGCTCCACCAATAGGGGTAAAGACCCAAGCAAGAAATATCTTCGTAAGAGGAGACAAATTGACATGCCCCATCGCAGCTCCCATACCCAATATTGCTCCAACCACAGCTTGGGAGGTGGAAACAGGAATACCATAGCGATTAATCCACCTTACAGCTACAGCCGCAGAAAGTGCAATGGAAAAAGCGGTAAGAGGTGTCTGATCACCAAGATTTCCCAGTGTAGCAAATCCATAGTGACCCATGAGAGTAGCACCCAGAGTGGCAAAGATGAACATAATGATACCGGCCAGCGTCGTGCGTATAATACGTACGGCAACAGCAGTGCCAACGACATTGGCACTATCATTAAAGCCTAGTGTCCAGCCTAAAAACGCACCAGATGATACAGTCCACCACCACACAGGCACTACCTCCTCCAAATATGGAGGGTATTATACCACACAAAAAAGAGGGAACCTAAGGCCCCCTCTTTTTCCATATCGCAATAAAATTTATCTTGCCAGATTAACGACAAACATTATTAGTGCTGCCAAAAGACCTGCTATTGTAGGAGTGCCTATCCATCCAAATATGATTTTCTTTACCGTCTGCTGATCTATACGGTTAACACCTTCCACAAACCCTACACCAATAACACCTCCAACAACAGCCTGCGATGTAGAGACAGGCACACCGACAACGGCGAAGAAATGAACGGTAATAGCCTCAGCAAGAACAACGACAAGAGCCGTATATGGTGAAAGCCTTACTATCCCCTCACCCACTGTTTCCATAACCTTCTTTCCGTATGTAAGAGCTCCCAGACCGATGGAGAGACCACCAAGCAGAGCCCCCATAAATGGGGAAACGACCTTCGCATTGACAAAGACACCCATAACATTGGCAACATTGTTAGCACCAAGTGAATATGCACCATATATACCAGCTATAAGAAGTCCCCAGAAGATAAAATTATCCCACCAAAACAGACCCCGCGAGAATTTCAAGATGAGTGGTTTTAAAATGAAGTATAAAAGAAATGCTATAGCACCAGCACCAATAGGAGTAGATATCCAAGAGATAACAACCTTACCCAGAGGAGAAAGATCCAAGGTACCATTAACGGCACCAGCACCAATGATTGCACCGACAATAGCCTGAGATGTAGAAACGGGCAAGCCCAAATATGTCATAAGTGTAACAGTCAAGGCAGCAGAGAGTGCTATCCAAAATGCCTGCCACGGTGTCATAGCACCAAATCTACCCAAAGTTTGAAAACCAGCATAACCTTCTAACACTGCACCTAGGGTAGCAAATATCAGAATAGATACACCAGCCCATAAAAATGGAATAACCCTTGTGGCAACAGCTGTTCCAAAGACATTGGCAGCATCATTGGTACCAAGAGCCCAACCAAGATAAAGTCCCGAAGATAAAGGTCCATAAGACTTCAGCCACGCGGGGAACTTCATATCAGCTCCCCCCTTAGATTTGTCTTATGGCTATAATCTGCTCTACCACAGATGCCACATCTTCTAAGGCATCAGAGATATCGGCAAGCTTTTCAATAAAATTAAGATACACATATTTCTCCGCAATAGACACATCCCACCTTCTTAGCTCGGCAATAAGAGCCCTTTCCAGACCATCAACCTCAGACTCCAAATCGTCTACCTCTTCGGCCTTGGCCTTGGCCTTTTTAAAGTCCTCAAATAGGAACTTGACCATCTCTTTAGCAGATTTCATCTGTTTAACTGTGATTTCCATAATCTGGGCAAGCTGTCCCCTCATATCCTCGGGAAATTTCAGATGGGCAAACAGAAACACATGGTCCACAATAGACTCTGCCTTATTGGCAACACCATCAACCCTGTCAACAAGTCTCATAAGCTCTACCTTTGTTTCCGGCAGAAGTCTAGAATGCATAATAGATTCTGTGGCCTCTTCCTGCATATCATCAGCTTGTCCCTCAAGGTCATGAACAAGCTTCATTAAACCACCTAGCTCATCAATATCCATATCCTCCTTAAGATACTGCCTAAGCACCTCATTAAATGCTTCAAGTGTTTTTTCCACAAGGGACATATGATCCATAATACGTTTAACAACTGTAGATATGCCTCCAATCATAGCAATACACCTCCTTTACATTAATTTTATAAGTGTGCTTTATTTTACTACAAATAAAGTGGAGAAACATCTTTTACGAAAAGTGTCACAAAGTGTCACATACATGCGTATATATAGGTGGAAAACAAAAAACATGAAGGAGGGATGGAGTATGAAGAAGATAGGAACAATCATGCTAGCAGGACTCATAGCCCTAGCAATCTTTATTAGCCCTATGGTGTTTTCTATGCCAGATAGTGCTTATGCTGCCGCTCAACCCACACAGGAGGTTAATAGTGTAGGCACTTTACCAGTGGATGCTCCTATGCATCGAGGAGGCAGAGGAGACAAAGGTCACAAACCTTCCCAACAGCAGATTATAGGAATACTGGCAGAGTGGTCAGGTTTTCCTGCAGAGGACATAGCAGCTATACAGAAGCAGTATAATCTTGGTATCCCACAGCTTATTAACACAGTAATTCTTGCCAAGGCTGGCAATATCTCTCTTGATGAAGCTGCAAAGATTGTATCTGAAGGAAACCTTAAACAGTATATAGAGCAGAACAAACTTCAAGAGAAGTTCATGGAAACTCGCAGAGAACTGGCTCAGTACATGAGGGGCTTCAGAGATGGTTTTAAGCACGGGGTCAAACACGCCCAGAAAAAGGCTCCCGGTATCAAAGGCAGAGTATGGAACGACTTTACCAGTGTACTGGCAAATTGGGCCGGTATACCAACTCAGACAATTGCCAGCATTCAAAAAGACTATAACCTCAATCCCGCACGCACCATTAATGCCGTTGTTCTCGCTAAGGTAGGCAATATAGATTTGCAGGTGTCTGCCAGTATTGTAGTAAATGGCAACTTGCGCAGTTACCTAGATCAGCAGGGTCTTACCGAAGCTTTCCAGACAGCAAGACAGGAAGTTATGCAGCTTCTGAGAGAGGAAGCTCAGAATCTTAAGGAAAAAGCTGAGGATAAAGTATCAGAAGTTCTTGCTCAGTGGTCTGGATTTGACAAAGATAAAATAGCCAAACTAATAGAAGAAAAGAATGTAGGTTATGCCGTAACCGTTGTCGTTCTTGGCAAAGTTGCAGGTATTTCTTTAGATGAAGCCAAACAGATTGTAGACGATGGAAAACTTATGACATATATCAGAGAAAACAACCTGTTTGTAAAATTCAGACAGGCAAAGATGGAAGTAATGAGACTCATATCCCAGGCCCTCAGACCATAACATACAGCTGCACTATTCCCGTCGCCCCCGCATATGCGGGGGCGTTTTTTCAAAATTCCTTTATCTCCATATCCTTGATGAATATCAAGCCATCTTCACCGTAGAGGATGGGAGGCTTATCATCCACAGTTCTTTCTGTCTTCACTTTCCCTATCACAAGTACATGATCACCAGTTTCTACCATATTCACCACTTCTGCTGTAAAGTACTCAATAGCACCATCTATTACTGGAACATCATCAATAAGCACATATTGCGTACCAGACCACTTATTTCCCGATTTGCTACCAAAGCGTAAAACAACATCAAGGTTATCTTCTGACATCAGCGAAACAGCAAATCTACCCGCCTTTCTGATTCCCTCAAGTGTTCGCCTGTTTTTCCCAACACCCACCGCAACAAGAAGAGGGGCAAATGACACCTGAAACACCCACGCTACTGCCATCCCATAGAGCTCATCTTCATATTTGGTAGCTAGTACCCCCACAGAAGAATATATCTTTTTCAAGACTATCACCTCCACACAGGTATTGTATAAAAAGCTCATGGCCGATAATAGATATAGAAGGGATATACATGACAAGACAAGAAGTATTAGATATACTTAGGGCACACATACCCGAAATTAAAAACGCTTCGGCGCGAAAAGACTTGGCATATTCGGCTCTGTGGCAAGAAATGAGGCCACCGATGGTAGCGATGTGGACGTTTGAAGAGGGCCACAGCCTGCGTGATATGGCAAAACTGAAAGTATTTCTCGAAGAGATACTTAAGGTAGATGTAGACATCGCCACAAAATCCAGCAGTACACACCCATAGACGGCCAGGTAGCACATTGTGAGGCACATTAAGATACACCTATGCAATATACCAAATGCTAAAAACCCATCTTTGAAAAACAGCCTACCCATATATTTTTTCAGCATGGAAAGATACCAAGCTGGTTCATCCTCATGTTCATAGTTACACCAGAAAATTATGCCCCCTCGTGAGATTTTACACCCTCTTCTAAAATCCAAAAGAAGAGAGCTATGTAAACAAATTTTAGAACCAGTGGTTTAGGAATATAAAGAGTAGGAAGATATATCATAATGCCACTAAGAAAAACTAGAAGTCCCATAAATAATGTTATTACATACCATCTATCTCTCCTCGCAAGCCACAAAACAACATACCACAGTGCCCACAGAGTAGCTAAATCCACAAATATTTTAAAGATAAAAGGAATATGAAGAACAGATGCAACCGACAGAGAAGACACCTGTGTTACACCTGTCAGCCGAGAGATAAAAACCAACATCCATGACCATGCATAGTCTATTAAGGCAAGAACATATGGTCTATCTTCACACCATACAAGCGAGGCAACCTCTAACTTGAGATACCATGGAGAGAAAAACCACAACCACCCTGGCAAAAGGAGGCTGAGAGCCAGCCTCCCTATTAAAACACCGAAGATATAGACAAACATACCTATCACCTACCAGGCATATAAAATCTGTAATCAAGTGTTATGTAACCACTACCTATAACAGAAGAGGTAACAGAAGAAGTTTTATACCCAATATACACCCTCAAAGTTCCCTTTGCCCTATAAGTTATATCTGTGTTGTGGGCAGGTTCCGCAAAATATATAGGCATTCCTCCAATGGCACTTCTATTAATATCCGCACCGGGAACAGCAGACAAGCGATTCCAGCCGGCACCAACATACCCTTTAAAGGGCTCGATGCCCATATCAACTTGACCACCTTTTACAACAAGCGACTTATTGTCATCTACAGTCCACTGAATACCACTATAGGACCAAAAACTGCTAATAATTCCAGATACTACATTGACATAATCATTTCCAAAGTAAGCCCTTACAGTATCCAAAGCTTTCACAAACCTATGGCGGAAAAATGTGCCTTCTGTGGGTGTAAAGTCTCTTATATCCTTAGCATTCCCTACAGTATAAGGATATAAGGGAGAGCCATTTTTATACAGATTAAAAGACACCTCCATCAACGGTATCTTTAGATACAAGTCACCAGATAAGCTTACCGTCTTGTTGCATGACCGTGCAACAAGCTGCTCCAAAAGCGTTCTTATTTCGTCTTCCGAGGCAGACACAAGTATTCCCGTATGTTGTGTATAATTATTTTCCTCATCTTGTCCTGTGATAGGAAACACACGAAGAGATTTTTCATCTAAAACATACCTAGCATCAGACTTACATGACAGGGTGGGCATCAATCCTTCAAGAGACTTTAAGAATTCGTCTACATCTATGACAAGCATAGGATGTATACCTCCGGTAGAATAATTTGTAATCTTCAGAGGAGTGGGAAGCGATGTAACAGCCCGAATGGTATTCTTTTCTTCTGTGTCTTTAACAAGCCACTTTTCTGCATTATTTACCCTCTGCGCCCCTTTTTCAGCTAAAACTCTGTAACCAGGAGGATCATATGTAACGAGCTCAACAACATAAAACACACCTTCAGGCGCAACAAGAACTCTATATACAATATTGCCATTATCCACAGCCTCGAAGTGTGAAAAATACTCACCATATGGTGTTTGAACAGTTCCATCAACAGTATCTAATGTATCACCCACTGCCTTAACACTGTAGTCATTTACAAAAAACCTCTTTTCTCCCATAGGTGTATTGACACTAACAATAGTGATACCATAGCCAAATGTTGGTATCAATGACACAGAAGAAGCAACAACAAACACAAAGACAATCAACATCATTATTAATATATTCTTTATGCCTTTCATTTTTCTTCACCTCCACGGCATTTAGTGTTTTCATACTCTATACACAAAACCCACAAACCGTGGAGGTGGCCTTTGTCTCTTTTACATACATAAACTTACCTCAAACTAAATTATATATCCTTTAACTATATTACCACACAAAATAAAAACTTGCTATCCTGGTAACATATAGAGGGAGGTGGATATATGCCGTTTAAACTGGTGGCACCATATGAGCCCAGAGGCGACCAGCCACAGGCTATCAAGAAGCTGGTGGAAGGGCTAAAACAGGGATACAGGTATCAGACACTCCTTGGTGTAACAGGCTCTGGTAAGACATTTACCATGGCAAATGTCATAGCTCAGTGGGGAAGACCTACTCTTATACTCTCTCCCAACAAAGTGCTTGCCGTCCAGCTTTATAGAGAATTTCGAGACTTTTTCCCAGAAAACGCCGTTGAGCTGTTTATCTCATATTACGACTACTACCAGCCTGAGGCATATATACCAGCCACAGACACTTACATTCCCAAAGATTCTTCTATCAACGAGCAGATAGACAAGATGAGACTCTCTGCCATATCCTCCCTTGTATCTCGTGATGATGTCATTGTTGTGGCATCTGTATCTGCTATCTATTCTCTTGATAACCCCATTAAATTCAGACGTTACACACTACCGGTATCTGTCGGCAGAGAGTTAAGCATACAGAACTTCTCCAGAAGACTTGTCAAGATGGGATATGAAAGGGAACATACAGCACTCACACCGGGCAAATTCCGCATCAAGGGCGACCTCATAGAGGTATATCCCCCAACATCGGAGGGCATTATCAGAATATATGTTGATGAAGACGATGTTGAGCGTATTGTTGAGGTAGACCCTATTACCCACGACATAACCTTTAAGTATCACTCCTATACTTTTCTGCCCGCCACATACTATGTTAGAGAAGTAGAGGAGATGGCACAGATTGTAAAAAAGATAGAAAAAGAGATGAAGGAACGTGTAGAGTGGTTTAAGAAACAGGGCAAGCTGGTGGAGGCACAAAGGCTTGAGCAGATTACCCGCTCAGATATGGAAATGCTCCTGACAACCGGCTGGTGCAAGGGTATAGAAAACTACTCTATGTATCTCACAGGGAGAAAACCGGGAGAAAGACCATATACGCTCCTTGATTACTTCCCCGATGATTTCCTACTCTTCATAGATGAAAGCCACCTTGCCGTGCCACAGCTGAGGGGCATGTATCATGGCGATATATCACGAAAAAAGACACTAATAGAGTATGGTTGGAGACTACCATCGGCACTGGAAAACAGACCTCTAAGACCTGAAGAGTTTTGGGAACTGGTAGATAAAGTGATATTTGTATCTGCAACACCTGGTGATTATGAACTTGAGGTATCTCATCAGGTGGTAGAACAAATTGTCAGACCAACAGGACTGCTGGATCCCGAAGTAGAAATACGACCTGCCACTGGACAGGTAAAAGATGTGCTAAAAGAGGCAGCAGATAGAGCTGAGCGTGGTGAAAGGGTGATAATCACCACCGTAACAAAGAAACTGGCAGAAGAAGTGGCCCAGTATTTCACATCACTTGGTGTCAAAGCACGGTATATGCATCACGATATTGACACCATAGAGAGGGCTAAAATACTCAGGCAGTTTAGAGAAGGTGTATTTTCTGTGCTTGTTGGTGTCAATCTGCTCAGAGAGGGACTGGACCTTCCCGAGGTGACACTCGTTGCCGTGCTTGATGCTGACAAAGAAGGTTTCCTACGCTCTTATCGTTCCCTTATACAGGTTATGGGCAGGGCGGCCCGCAATGTACTTGGCAAGGTTATACTCTATGCCGACGAGATTACCCCATCTATACAGAAAGCTGTAGAGGAAACCCGCAGGCGTAGAAAGATACAAGAGGAGTACAACCGCAAGCATGGTATTACCCCACAGACCATACAGAAGAAGATAGAAAACTTCCTTGATTTCCTCGAAGGTGAAAAGCCTATATCCTCTTATGAATCAATGAGCGATGAAGAGATTAGGGACCTCATAGCTATGTGGGAGAGCAAGATGTACGAGCATGCCGAAAACCTTGAGTTTGAAAAGGCTATTGAGTACCGCGATAAGATAGAAAGACTAAAGGCAATGCTAAAGAGGAAGCACAAGGTGTGAGAATACAGTCGCCCTTGTGAACTACAGAAATGCCCCTAATCTATGTGTCTATCTAAACATTTCCTCTTTTTCATCGGTATTTTCCCATCCTTTTCTGTAATCATTCCAAAGTGTCACAAAAAGCATTCCTGTGCGTATATATAGGTGAAGATGAAAAAAGACGACCTCAAAGAAGAGAGAGCAAAAGAAAGACACAGAGCCCATAAGGGCAAACCAAAACATGAAAATAAAGGAGGGATCAGTCATGAGACTGACAGATAAGATAAAGGGAACATGGACCAAGAAGA
>JAADFF010000086.1 GCA_013153035.1 Dictyoglomota bacterium
AAAATAGCTAACAGACTGCAAGAAGAACTAAACACCAAAGACGAAGAAAGGCTCAATAAAATTATAAAAGACGTTGTACTAGCATATCCACTTATTCTTAGTGCTGTCACATTAGCAATGAGTAACATAGAGCTTCTTGAAAAAAGCCATGATGAGTTTAAAGGTATCACAGAAGAAGTTAAAGAGGTGTATAAAGCAGAGGAAGAATTTTTCTGGGGACTTATACTTAACAATCCGCAAGTTATAGGGCTTGAAGGTTTTCCAGAGGAAGAAATAGAATGGCTAAAAGAATATCAAAATAAGTCTATGGAAATCTCTAAAGCAATTATTACCTCGTTATCTAGTGGCAAAGAACTACCTGAAGGAGAATTAAGAGAATTTATTGAAACCTATGTTAAGGACATAAACAACCCTACACGACTGCTCCTTATAGCAGCTAGCATAGCCGATGCATCTTATTTACTTATACTGCTTAAAATGTATCCAGAAATCTTCTTGGAAATCAGACAAAAGATAGAAGAGCTCAAAGACTAATAAAACAAGAAGGGGGACTAGCCGTCCCCCTTCTTTGCCATACATAAGAATAAATTTTAATTACTTAGAAATTGCTCCTGTTGGGCAGGAAGCGATTGCAGTATCTACGCAATCGTCGGTTGCATCAGGATTAACAACCTTTGCCTTACCATCATCACCAAGAACAAATACCTGTGGACACAAAGAAGAGCATACACCACATCCGATACAGAGATCCTCATTTACCTGAATAGCCATAACTATCCCCTCCTTTTTATTCTTGCGTTTGGGCCATAGATTTTTCGGCCTTTGCCAACATACCCATAATACGAGACTTCCTGCGAGCTGCCTCTCTTTTGTGAATAACCCCTTTAGAGGCAACCTTGTCAATCATACGCTGTGCATCATACACAAGCTTACGAGCCTCTTCAAGATTACCTGCAAGAATAGCCTTACGAGCTTTCTTTATATAAGTCTTCATTGTCTTACGCCAATAACGGTTATAGGCAGTTCTCTTTATAGCCTGTCTAGCCCTCTTTTTGGACGATTTCAGATTTGGCACCTTTCACACCTCCTGTTTATATTATATTCAAACATCAGTTTGTAGGCTTAATAAATAACCCACTGGTGCGGGCGGCGGGATTTGAACCCGCACGGGGTTTTACCCCAGCGGATTTTAAGTCCGCTGTGTCTGCCATTTCCACCACGCCCGCACCACCTATTCTGTATGATACCACATATTTCATGAACTTGACAAGAACAGCCTATCAGTAAGTTGCAGGACCATTGACCGGATTTTGTTCATCTGTGAAATCATGTACAACATTGTGTGGAGTAAGCAAAAATAACACATCATATTGTCCTAAATAGTTATTATTAATACCTCCAAAACATTTCCCTCGTTTACCATTCCTAAACCATGTACCATACCTATTGGTATCAGAATAGATCTTCAATGTACTTCCGGGGGTAAGCTCAATGTTTCCAAAAATAAATTTATATGAATACCTTCCGTATCCATCGGTAATACTCCAGCCATTTAATCTTATTGTCTTATTAGAAATATTCTTAACCACTACATATTCCTTATGACAACCACCCCACCTCTGAACAGCTGTAAAGACCAATTGCTTTCCCCCAGTGTAGTGATAAGCGGTTATAAGATGATAAAAATTTCTCGTTAAAAAACCAATGGTGCATTTATTTCCTTCGTCATAGGCCCAAACAGCTCCATTAAAAACTTGATACGGCTTACCAGACCATGGACAAAGCATATCAGGATACTTCTTATAAAACCAAATAGCAAACTCACTAGCATTCCACAAGGTCGGTCTATCAACAGTAAGGGTTTTTACAATCATATCTATATTGGTAAGATGGGCCTTATCCTTAGCTTCCTCAACAGCATCTAAATAATATGGCACAGCAGCAGCAAGAAGAATTCCAAGGATTACTATCACAACTACAGATTCGATTAGGGAATAACCTACCTCTCGATACTTAGATGTCCCATACAATATTAACAGGCCCCCATGAAACAGCATCAATATCCATGTCTGCACCAAAAGTACCATGAAGAAAAGATAGCCCCTCAGCTTCCATAGCCTGCATAAACATTTGCTCAAGCTTTTTATACAACGATTCGGCAATGTCTGGCTTTAAGGCTTTGGTAAAAGAAGGCCTTTTTCCTCGAGATATATCGGCATAAAGGGTAAAATTACTAACGAGAACAATACCTCCTCTAATATCTTGAATAGACAAATTCATCTTCCCTTCACTATCAGGAAACACCCTCAACCCTATAAGCTTATTGATAACTTTAGTAAACACTTTCTCCCAGTCATTTCTTTCTGCATCACTATCCGCAAACCCCACATAAACGACAAGTCCTTTACCTATAGCTCCTTTATCAGCACCATCAACAGTCAAAGATGCTTTAGAAACCCTCTGGATAACTAGTCTCATCGTCTCATCTTCCCCCTTTTTACTTTTTCGACACCTCTTATTCTCAGCAGCTTTCTTCTAACAGAATGATAATCATTGATATCTTTAAGAGATACAACAAGCTCGATTATTGTCATTCCATCGCGTTTACGAAAATATGTTTTTATACGAGAAATATTCTTGTCAAGTGATGCAAGCTCTTTGGCAATATCAAGAAGTAGTCCTTTCCTATCCCATGTCTCAAGAACCAACTTCGTGGGATAAGCTCCTTCAACGTCTTTAAGATAATCTAGCTCATCCCAAGAAACTTTAACAAGCCTGTCTGGATGAGCACTTTTCATAAAACTTTTCAGCACAGGACAATTTCTTCTATGAACAACAATGCCTTTACCTGTCGTTACCCAACCTACAATTTCTTCCCCGGGCAATGGTTGACAACAAGATGCCCTTGAGAGATAAAATGAAGTCTTAGTCTTTTTCCTCTGCACATCAACAATCTTAATCTCAGCATCTTTATTCTGCACGAACTCACATAACCCTAAATCTTTCAGAACATCTTTGACAAAGTTTGTGATAGACGAGGAAACCATAGCATCAACAGATTGTCCTTTACGGTCAGGAGACTTCACACCAGAAATAATTCCTTTTTTAAGACGAGCCAATTTTATATAAAGATCCTGTAGATTCCATTTTCTGCTCTTATCTATAGCATCTTTAAACTTAGATATATCTACCCCTAATCTATGTAAAACTTTTTCCAGAAGTTGTTTACCCTCTTTCAGCTCTTCTTCTCTACGGAGTCTTTTAAAGTAACTGCGTATCTTATCCCTAGCCCTGCTACTTTTGACAAAATAAAGCCAATCTCTCTTCGGTCCCTTAGATGTTTTGGAGGTAATAATCTCTACTTGATCACCTGACTGAAGTTGATAATCCAGAGGTACAAGTTTGCCATTAACCTTAGCAGCAGTACAACGATGACCTACTTCAGTATGAATAGCATAGGCAAAATCAACAGGGGTAGCCCCTTCAGGTAAGAAAATAGCCTGACCTTTGGGGGTAAAAACCATGATTTCATCGGCAAATAATTGCTGTTCTATCTCTTTATGCAGTGGATCCTCGCCCCATGTTTGAAAAATGGAAGATAATTTCTCTCGCATAGCTTCGACAATCTTTAGTTCCTCTACACTAACCTCTCCCTCTTTATAAGCCCAATGAGCAGCCACACCAAATTCTGCCTCTCTATGCATATCTATTGTTCGTATCTGCACCTCTAATGGTTCTCCTGCCCCATCAAATATCGTAGTATGAAGCGAACGATAACCATTAGGCTTGGGACGACTAATAAAATCTTTAAACCTATCGGGTATAGATGTGTACAGAGAGTGAACAATACCCAGTACCTGATAACATAGTTCAGGTGGAACCTCTTCATCTCTGGGAGTTTTCCAATCAAGAATAACTCTTACACCTACAAGGTCATATATCTCATCAAAAGACTTACCAAGGCTCTCCATTTTCCTATAAATACTAGGAACACTTTTGACGCGATATTTGACAATAGGAATAATACCATGAGGAGACATAGCCTCTGCTGTATGAGTGTAAATGTTGTTTATTACTTCTCGAATCTGCTCTCTTCTACCTCTAATTTTATCAATGACCCTTTTCTTAATAAACTCATATTCATGGGGATACAATGTTTTAAAAGATAATTCCTCAAGTTCTGTCTTAATCATGTATATACCCAATCTCTGAGCCAGAGGCACATATACTTCCATTGTTTCACGAGCAATAATTTTCCTTTTTTCCTCAGACATGAAAATAATCGTTCGCATATTGTGAAGCCTATCGGCAAGCTTTAAGAAGGCCACACGAGGTTCTTGAGCTATATTGATAAGCAGCTTTCTTATAGCCTTCTTTTTTACCTGAGCCTTTGATGCAACAATGTTTTGATCATTTCTTTCACTAGCTGTTAACTTTGTCACACCATCCACCATTTTAGCTACAAATGTGCCAAACTTTTCTCTAATATCATCTAAACTGACGCTGGGATTATCCTCGACACTATCATGGAGCAGCGCTGCCTGTATAGTGGACACATCAGCTTGGAATGCCGACAGAATAATGGCAACAGCTACTGTATGAACAATATAAGGCTCTCCACTTTTACGTCTCTGATAGCGATGAACTTCTTCCATGTACTCATATGCCTTCCGCACCTCATTAATATCGCGTCTAGACATGTACGATAAAGCATCTCTTAATCTATTCCACAAAACCGTGCTATATAAACGATATACAGCTCCCTCAACAACATCAACGGGAAGTCTGTTTACTAAAGGTACATCAACATTACTAACTTCTAAACGAGAAGGGATGCCCTCATAGTCAGGCATCCCTTCTTTAAGAACCTCTTTAATCTTATTAGAAACGGACCATGCTGATAACATTGTAATCTTTCAATTTTTCACGGCCATTTAGAAACTCCAGCTCTACAAAGAACAAGAATCCGGCAACTTTGCCACCGATTTTTTCAATAAGTTTGGCAGCATGTAAGGCTGTTCCTCCCGTTGCAAGGACATCATCAACAATAATGACACTCTCGCCGGGTTCCACAGAATCCACATGCACTTCAATGCAATCAACCCCATATTCAAGGTCATAACATTCGCTCTCTTTGATATATGGCAGCTTCCCCTTTTTCCTAAGCATAATAAACCCCTTACCCAGCTTATATGCGATAGGTGCACCAAACACAAAACCACGAGACTCTATGCCAGCTATCTTGTTAAACTCAATACTATCAAGGGCAGAAGACATTTCATCGATAAGAAATCTATATGCCTCAGCATTCTGAAGCACAGGAGTAATATCCTTGAACAAGATACCCGGCTTAGGAAAATCGGGTACATCTCTTATAAGTGCCTTTATTTCACCTATGGTCACTTTTATCTCCTCCTACTATTACTTCTTTCTTTTAGGTTTCCTCTGTCCCTTCTTGTTTCCTTGTCTTTTAGCCTGCCAGTTTCTAATATCTACAAGAAGAGGAGATGCTATGAAAATGGAGGAATATGTACCTGCAAGAATACCCACACTTAGTCCTAAACCATAAGAAAGAAGCAGTCGGCCACCTACAATAAGCAATGATAAAGCAGCAAGTAATGTCGTTACAGAGGTATTAAAAGATCTACGGAATGTAGACAGAATGGATTTATTAACAAGCTGTTCAAAGGGCATACCTCTATATATATGCTTGTTTTCACGAATTCTGTCGAGAACAACGATGGTATCCATAACAGAATAACCAACAAGTATCAATACCACCGCAACAAATGAACTATCAATGGCAACCCTTGTCATGGCAAATACACCAAGAAGCACAAGCACGTCGTGAAGCAATGCTGCAATGGTAACAAGACCATAGATAAACTCGAATCTTACACTGATGTATATAAGAATCAAGGCAAGGGCAATAATTGTAGCGGTAAAAGCATTCCAAATAAGAGTCCGTGCCACCGATGGACCAACAAACTCCTGTCTAACAATTTGCTTGAAATCCGGAAGAGTTTTAACAAGATTGACAATCTTGTCTCTCTCTTCACCACTTGTGGCCTTTACCCTTAGCATGACTGTGTTTTCTGGAGAATCTACAGCCTTTACCTCTATATTGCCATAGCCGGCTTTTTGAAAGGTATCCCTGATAACCTGAAAATCAGGAGCTTTATTAAACTGGACTTCGAGAACAACACCACCAGTAAAGTCAACACCCAGATTAAATGGAGCCCCGATTGTTGCCACATTAATAATCATGGCAATAATACCGGCAATAATAACAGTTAAAGATATAGCATAAAACTTATTTCTATTTCCTACTATATTCCAATTTCCGACCTTAATAATTTCCACCTTGCATCACCTCTCCTTACGCTGCAGTAGTGCTCTGCTGGACTCTCTTCCTTGGGGGAAGCATTTCCATCAAGCTCCTCAGCACCATCAGTGATGTAAAGACACCTAAGATCGTACCAATAGCCAAGGTAATGGCGAAACCTCTGATGGTAGGAGCACCAAACCAATACAGAACAAGTGCAGAAATCAATGTAGAAGCATTAGAGTCAAGAATTGTCGGTGTAGATCTGGCAAATGCCCTTCTCAGGGCCATTCGCCAACTCTTGCCTGCAGCGAGTTCTTCCCTGAGACGCTCGAAGATAATAACGGAACCGTCAACAGCCATACCAACTGAAAGAATAATACCACCAATACCAGGCAGTGTCAAAACAGCTTGGAAGAGTACTAGGGTTGCCAGGTCCATAATTAAGAAAACCACAAGACCAATAGAAGATATTAATCCCCAAATCTCATAGTTCAGCGTCATCCATATAACAACAAGTATAAAAGCCAAAATACCGGCTTTAATACCTGCCTTAAGAGCATCTTCACCAATAGAAGGACCAACATATCTAACCTCTGCAATTTCAACACGGGCTGGTAAAGCACCACCCTGCAAGAGTGCAGCAAGTTTCTTAGCCTCTTCAAGTGTAAATTTACCGGTAATAACAGCTTTACCACCAGTAATAACACTCTGTACCACAGGAGCACTAATGACCTTTCCGTCTAGTACTATTGGTATAGGTTTACCCAAATATTTACTCGTTATCTCTGCAAACTTCTTTGCTCCCTCATCATTAAATTCAAGATATACAGCATAATATGCACTGTTATTTTGGTCCACTCCAGCATATGCCTTTACAAGGTCTTTACCCGTAAGAAGCACCTGTTTTCCCGTTGGATCTCTAAATTCGAGTACCGCAGGTTTACCAAGTAAATCTACAATATCATCTGGCGTAAGGTTTCCACCTTTAATATCCAATGGGATTTCCATAATAATTCTGTTAGGCACTGCCTTATCACGATAAATAACAACCTCGCTAAGACCAAGTGCATTAACACGATTTTCAAGCACCTTTATCAGCTCATCTACTTCTTGTGGTGTCAACTGCTTCTGAGTTGCAGTTGAGGCCGTTTCCAGTGGAAATGCCTCTAAAACAACATGGACACCACCTTTAATATCAAGACCGAATCTCAACTTCAAAGATGAGGACTTTTTCGTCTCTCCACCTGTAGCGGTAGAGGTTGAAGATGTTTGTGCAGATGTACCTGTAAGATTTACAGTTGCCTGTTCAACAGCTGGCTTGCTGCCAAAATCAATAACACCTAAGGCAACAAGGTCTACGAACAATGCAATCAAAACCAGAATAGTGACGATTGCAAGTCTCAGCCCCTTACTCATAGCATCCTCCTCCTTTGCACATAACTAAATAAATTGACACAGACTTTAGGTATTATATCACTTTGCAGACCATCTTTCCACAAAGTCTTGCTTGAATTCTGCAAATGTTCCTTCTTTTATATGCTTTCTGACATCTTCCATAAGAAGTGTCATAAATGCCAAATTAATAAGAGTTGCCACCCTATAACCGAGCATCTCTTTTGTTTTAAATAGATGGTGAAGATATGCCAGTGTATACCCTTCTAAGAATGTAAATGTCCTTTGTATACGATCATCTATAGGACGGAAATCATCGGCGTACTTAGCATGTCGAATCTTGATAGGTCCATTAAAGGTATAAATAAGGCCATTACGGGCAACCCTCATGGGAAGCACACAGTCAAACATATCCACTCCACGCTCAATAGACTCAAGCATATCTACAGGATGTCCAACGCCCATAAGATATACGGGCTTATCAAATTCTGACAACTCATCGGTCACAACATCGGTAAGATGATACATCATTTCTTTGGGTTCTCCTACGGCCAATCCACCAATAGAATATCCATCTACAGGAAGCTTTTTCACCATCTGAGCTGCTTTTCTTCTTGTATGCTCCCTAAAAGCCCCCTGTATAATGCCAAATAAACTCTGATGCCCTGGTCTTTCAACAGCAAGACTCCTTTCCAACCATTTCATAGTCATATCAAGAGCCCACAATGTTTCTTTCTCATCGCTGGGATATCCAAGACATACATCAAGGGGCATCATAATATCGCTACCAATAATTTTCTGGGCTTCAATAACAAACTCAGGGGTAAACTTATGCTCTCTACCATCTGCATACGATTTAAAGACCACACCTTCCTCGGTAATCTTTCTAAACTTAGACAGTGAAAACACCTGGAAACCTCCGCTATCTGTGAGAAGAGAACGGTCCCATCTCATAAATTTATGCACACCCTGAGCTTTCTTAATGATGTCAAGACCGGGTTTAAAAACTAAGTGGTATGTATTGGATAAGATAATTTGAAAACCCAGTTCCCTTAACTCTTCAGTAGAAAGAGATTTTAAAGCGGCCTTCGTGGCTACTGGCATAAAAACAGGGGTAATAATCTCGCTGCGTGAGGTCTTTATAACACCTACTTTGGCCTTTCCACTTTGATATAAGACACTCCACTCAAGAGCCATATCCTCACCTCCTAAATAAGAAACATAGCATCGCCAAATGAGAAAAATCTATATCCACGATTTAAAGCTTCTTTGTAAAGCCTTAATACCTTTTCTCTGTCGTAAAAGGCACTAACAAGCATTAGAAGCGTACTTTTAGGCAAATGGAAGTTCGTGATAAGGCTATCTACAACCTTAAACTTATATCCGGGATAGATAAACAGTTGAGACTCACCCATGTATGGTTTAATCTCATCATCTGAAGCGGCTGTTTCAAGTGCCCTAACAACAGTTGTACCAACGGCAATAACCCTCTTACCATTTGACTTTGTCTGTTTAATAATATTGACGGTAGCTTCTGGCACTTCAAGATATTCACTGTGTATTCTATGATGTCTAATATCCTCCTCTTTAACAGGCTCAAATGTACCAAGCCCAACATGCAGGGTAATATAGGCAATATTCACCCCCATATTTTGGATTTTGGCAAGCAATTCTGGTGTAAAGTGAAGACCGGCTGTTGGAGCTGCAACAGAACCCTCTTTTTCAGCAAATACTGTTTGATACATCTCGGGAGGCACTTTACCACCAGATTTAATATAAGGGGGCAATGGCATGATTCCTTTCTTGTCTAAAAATCTCATAACATCTTCAAAAGACATATTCTCAAAGGACACATTGAAAATTTTATCGTTTCTGCCATGAACATTGATCTTTACATTGTCCACTACAAGGTATGAGGGCACCTTGACCTTTTTAGCAGGTCTGAGAAGAGCCTCCCAAGTGCCATCTTCATTAGGTCTAAGCAGAAACAGTTCTATTTTTGCACCTGTAGGCTTATTCACAAACAGTCGTGCCTTCATAACTTTAGTATTATTAAGCACAAGGAGGTCACCGGGCTCTAAAAATTTAACAATGTCTCTAAAAATAACATGGTGCACCTCACCGGTCTTTCTATTAACAACCATAAGTTTACAACTATCTCGTGGATCTGCGGGCTCCTGTGCGATAGCCTCTTCTGGAAGTTCATAATCGTATGCCTCAAGTTTGTAAATATAATCATCTGTCATAGCTTAAACCACCCACCCTTCATTCTCATTTGCCATGCCTCAGCTTCAGAAAAAACACAACCACAATATTTTTGCCTATATATCCCAAGCTCTTTAGCATGGTCTTCACTATATCTATAATAAGGGGAAAAGTCAACTTTTAGATATTCAAGGTCGTAATCTTTGGCCACCTTCTCTGCCTCACGGTATATTAGTTCTTTAATCTGATACGGAGATATTGTCAATGTTGTAGAAAAATAATGAAATCCATACTTCTTGGCAAACTGAGCTATCCACTGAAACCGTATCCTATAACAACATCCACACCTATCATCGGATACACCACACTCTTTAAACCATTCTTTCGCATCCCATACCATAGGGGCAAATCCAGGAATACTTTCTACTCTTACTACATCTAAGAAACCATCTCTTCGCCTTATCCATTCTGAAAGAGGATGAATATTGGGATTATAGAAAACAGCAAACACATCCCAATCATGTAGGTGCTCTTTGATATAAGCAATAGATCCAAGAAGACATGGTCCACAGCAGGTGTGAAGAAGAACTTTCTTCACGATACAAACCTCCAACCTTTTGCCGTCAGTTTTCTGCCACGAGAAGTAAGGAGTATGAATCCATCAGCAAGCAGAGAGGGCTCTATAATTTCCTGAATAGTGCTCACGCTCTCCCCCATTGCTGCGGCAATAGCCTTCACACCGGCTGGTCCACCATTAAACATATGTGCAAGTACAGACAGATATCGCCTTTCTCTGCGATCAAGTCCAAACTCCGTATCATAGTCTATGATTTCCAAAAGCATTTCAACATGCTCTTTATCTATAAGATCTATGCTTCTAGTAGTGGCAAAGTCTTTCAGACGCTCAAGAATTAATATCAGCCTTCTGGGCGTATGACGAGAAATTTTTATAACATAATCTTTAGCATCGGGAGTAAATAAGAAACTATCTGCGTAGAGGTCAATCATCTTGTAAAAATCATCCTTTTCATAATCTCCCACATGAATAACAATAGAAAAACGGGAACGCAATGGGGGAGATATCTTATCCTCCATCGTAGTAGCCCCAATGAGGGTAAACGGACTTAGCGATATGTGTTTAACTTTACCCTTTCCGATGAGAACATCTATCTCAAACCTATCGATAGCAGGATATAAAATTTCTTCAACAGCAGAAGGAAGTCTATGAATCTCATCTATAAATAATATACTTCCAGGAGATAGCTTCAGTAATATAGAAACAATATCTTTGGGTTTGCTAACGGCACCGCCAATAATGCGCACAAGAGAGGTTCCCATGTTCTCAGCCATATAACTGGCAAGTGTTGTTTTTCCTACACCAGGAGGACCAACAAGTAACATATGGGGAAGAATTTCTCCTCTATCAAGACTGCCCTTTAATACTTCATCTATAAGACGGCTAATTTTACGTGGTATGACGATCTGTTTCATCGTCTATCACCTGCATAACTTTCCTTAATATATCATCAAATTTCATGTTGTCTGTGATGGCTCCCTTGGCATATAGTTTGGCGAACGCAGTATCTACATCCTTCTTATCGTATCCCCAAGATACAAGTACATGCTTTATTTCTGAGATTTCAGATACATTCAAGCTTATCTCTTCCATAAGCTCAGCAATGATGCGATGGGCTGTCTTTTTACCAATACCTTTAACAGAGGCAAGTGTATTTTCATCACCGTAAGCAATGATTTTTAGAAGATATTCTGAGGGATAGGAGGACAATATACCGGCAGCTCTCTTTGCACCCACATTCTTCAAACCCCTTAATTTATCCCATAATCGGTAATCATCAAGAGATGAAAAGAGATATGCCACAGGAGAACCACCTTGCGGGATATCTATGTACACAAACCAGTTACCTCTTTTAGGATACTCTGATATATAACATGCAGGAACACACTCAAATAATATATGAGATTTATACGGCTTCAACCATACAAATCCGTTTTCCTTATATATAATTCCACCTGTTTTAACAATCACCTTCTATCACCGCCAACGCTATAGCAACTGCATCTATTACATCATCAATAATAGCATACCAAGGTACACCAGTAGCCCTAATATTGTCACTAAATACCTGAACAACAGCCTCCCTAACAGCATCTTTACCTTTACCAAACATATAAGCTCCTACAGCAGATTTCACCACTTTAGGTAAACACTCAACAATACTGGCATTATAGAGAGAAAATATATATTTCATTACACCACGAGCCTCTGCCACAGATAATGCCGTAGTAACATTCCTACCCCAAACAAGTTTCTCCATTCCAACAATATCTGGAGGATATAAATCGGCAAAAAAAGAGGTCGTCTTGGCTATAGCACCAAGACGACCTTCCACATCTTCTTCAGTTAAGTCAATAAGCATAATATTCAACAGAGATTTTTCATCCTTATCAACATGAAAAACAGATATTCCTACCCGTGTTGTACCAGGGTCAACTCCCCATACTATGCTCACGCCATAAGTGCCTCCAGCTCTTCTGGAGATATATCGAAGTTGGCATGAACATTTTGCACATCATCGTGATCTTCCAAAACCTGTATAAGTTTTATTAATTTCTCCGCTGTCTCACCAGATACTGCTACATAATTCTTAGGCAGAAAAGTCAGTTCGGAATGCTCTATAGCTATACCTTGATTCTTCAAAGCTTCCAAGACATTGGTGTAATCTTTGGGATCTGTAACAATTTCTATAACCTCATCTTCTTCTTTAACATCCTCTGCACCAAGATCAATAATCTCTAGCATAAACTCATCAGTATTACTTATTTGGTCAGCTTTAATAGTTATGACACCTTTTCTCTCGAAAATCCATGCTACAGCCCCAGCCTCAGCCATAGAACCGCCGTACTTAGAAAATATATGCCTAATTTCACCTGCGGTTCTATTCCGGTTATCGGTCATAGCTTCAACCAAAATAGCTACTCCGCCAGGACCATAACCCTCATATGTAACCTCTTCTATGTTTTCACCACCAAGCTCACCGGTACCCTTTTTAATAGCCCTTTCAATATTTTCTTTGGGCATATTGGCCGCAAGGGCCTTGTCAATAGCTATTCTTAGGCGAACATTTGTTTCAGGATTTGGGCCACCATTTTTGGCAGCCACCTGTATTTCCCTGGCAAGCTTGGTAAACAATTTACCCTTACGGGCATCCATTCTGGACTTCTTAGCCCTAATATTGTGCCACTTTGAATGACCTGCCACTTCATTAAACCTCCCCTTTAACCATCTTCACGAAATATTCATGTACCCTATAATCATCCGTCAATTCAGGATGGAATGTAGATGCGAGGAAATTACCTTCTCTAACAAGCACTGGATCCCCATCATATGTAGCCAAGACCTTAACAGCAGGACCAACCTTCACTATACGAGGAGCCCTTATAAACACAGCATGGAGAGGCTCATCTTCGCCAAGTTCATGCTCTTCGAGAAATACTTCCCTACTGGCTATCTGTCTTCCATAGGCATTTCTTTCAATAACCATATCAATCATACCAAATGGCTTAACCCTATCTGAACCTGCACCAATATCTTTGGCAAGCAGAATAGAACCGGCGCATGTTCCATATGCAGGAAGCCCCTCTTCAAATGCCTTTTTCAGTGCATCCCACATACCACGACGGAGCATAATTGTTGTCATAGCCGTGCTCTCGCCACCAGGCAAGATAATACCATCAATACCATGCAGATCTCTTGGCAGTCTAACATCTTTAACCTCTACCCCAAGAGTCTCAAGCATAGCCATATGCTCCTCAAAATCTCCCTGAACAGCCAAAACTCCTATTGTCACCATCATTACCACCCCCTGTTCTGAAGCAGCTCTTCTTCGCTTAGTTTGGAAACATCTATACCTTTCATAGCTTCACCAAGACCCTTGGAGACTTCAGCCAGTATCTCCGGCTCTCTCCAGTAGGTAACAGCCTCTACAATAGCCCTTGCTCTCTCCCTTGGGTTATTAGATTTAAATATGCCAGAACCAACAAATACACCATCAGAACCTAACCACATCATGAGAGCAGCATCTGCAGGTGTAGCAATGCCACCAGCTGCAAAATTAACAACGGGGAGTCGACCTAGCTCTCTTACCTCTTCAAGTAAATACAGTGGGGCTCCCCATTCTTTTGCAAGAACAATAAGCTCTTCATCATCCGCAAGAACAACTCTCTTGATTTGCTCATTCATTGTACGCATATGCTTAACGGCCTCCACGACATTACCTGTACCTGCCTCACCTTTGGTACGAATCATTGCAGCACCTTCTGCAATTCTTCGCAGTGCCTCTCCAAGATTTCGGGCACCACATACAAATGGCACGGCAAACTCTTTCTTGTCAATGTGATACTTTTCATCGGCAGGCGTAAGAACCTCACTCTCATCGATAAAATCAACCTCTAGTGACTGAAGTATTAAAGCCTCTGTAAAATGACCTATTCTCACCTTTGCCATAACAGGAATAGAAACAGCATCACGAATCTCCTCTACAATCTTAGGATCTGCCATACGGGCAACGCCGCCCTCTTTTCTGATGTCAGCAGGTACACGCTCAAGTGCCATAACGGCAACAGCACCGGCCTCTTCAGCAATAACAGCCTGCTCAGGTGTGGTAACATCCATAATTACGCCACCTTTCAACATCTGAGCAAGGCCTCTTTTCAATCTATCTGTTCCGTAATACTCTACCAACTTACATCACCTCTTCCCCTAAATATTTAAGAGCTAACCCCTCCAAAATAGGTGCGACATAACTGTCACCACCTAATATTTTATCTCCAATTAGAGGTTTATGGGTATCTACCCATTCTTTGCCATGCGAAGATAGCATATCATATATATCTTTAATGAAAATAGCCTTATATATCATAAGGCTCTCACCTGCCACAATATAAGCAAGATCTTGCAAAACAACATGAAGATTATCAACGCTAACAGCACCAAGAGAAATAACATCCTCCTGTAAAGCAGATGTATAATAGTTATCAACTGAGGCAGGATGAGAAAGAACTCTTATATGTGCCATACGCGACGCCGCCATATACTGAACAATCATAAAACCAGATTCCAAACCGGGTTCTTTGGTTAAAAACGGAGTTAGCCCCCTTTCTTTATTGTAGCGCGGATTTAGAAGCCATTCCATATGTGCTATAGACACATTACCCATGTCGGCAATGGCTGTCTTTAGAGATTCCGAAACCCATGCTATGGGAGCACCATGAAAATTACCACCAGAAAGGACTTCTTCTTCAAACACCAAAGGGTTATCGGTTACGGCATTAATTTCTTCATCTATAAGATTTTCTGTCAGCTCAATAGCCCGGGCAATAGGCGAAGCTATTTGAGGAAAACATCTAATAGAATAACTATCTTGAACCATCTCCGGATGTCTGTCTATGAGTTTAGAACCTTTCAGCTTTTCCCTTATAATCTGAGCAACTTCAAGAGCGTATTTATCACGACGCACCTTATGAATACGAGGATCAAACGGCGTAGAAACTGTTTCCATCACTTCTGCAAATACAGCAAAGGTAGAAAGGTAGCAACTCCAAATATTTTTTGTCTTGAGATATGCATCAATAAGCATAGAAAGCATAAAATGTGTACCATTCAGAAGTGCAAGACCTTCCTTCGCATCAAGCTGAAAAGTTGGTGGCATTCCAGCTTTCTCAAAAGCCTCAGCTGCATTCATACGCTTTCCTTTATAGAAAACATCACCTTCCCCTATAACAGCAAGCGCGAGATGAGATAGGGGAGCTAAATCACCACTAGCTCCTACAGAGCCCCAACGTGGTACGACAGGATGAATATGGGCGTTGAGCATATCAACGAGTCGCTGAAGAAGTGCTGGTCTGACACCAGAGTATCCTTTAGAAAAAGAGTTAATTAGTAAAAACAACATCCCCCTAGAAACCACTTCTGGAACAGGATCTCCTACACCAACAGCGTGACTTCTAACAATGTTATGTTGTAGATCTTTCAGATGGTCTGGCAAGATAACAGTATCTTTAAGAGCTCCGAATCCCGTATTAATACCATACATAACACGGCCTTCTGCGGTAAAGGCTTCTATTCTATCTCTAAGATGTTTAACCCTTTCAACTAAAGAAGGGGAAAGGCTGATAACCTTTCCCCTATACACAACATCAACATAATCATGTAATGTTGCTTCCCCCTTTAGAACAACAGTATGCATATATACCCCCTCCCTCGATTTCATCATCTACCTAAGAAATAAGCAATAAAGGTACCTGCCGCAACTGCTGTTCCAATAACACCGGCTACATTTGGGCCCATGGCATGCATTAACAAGAAGTTATGGGGGTCGGCTTCTTGCCCCACAACTTGGGACACTCGTGCAGCCATAGGTACAGCAGAAACACCAGCAGAACCTATAAGCGGATTTACCTTTCCTCCACTAATCTTGTAAAGTAGCTTTCCAAGGAGTACTCCACCCATTGTAGATGCGCCAAATGCTACAATACCCAGAGCAATAATCTCCATAGTTTGAACGGTTAAGAATCTATCAGCCTTCATAGACATACCTACAGATGTTGCCAAGAATATAGTAACAATATTGATAAGTTCATTTGCAGCAGTATTGGCAAGACGGTCAGTAACTCCTGTTTCTCTAAGCAAATTACCAAACATGAGAAAACCAATTAGTGGTAGAGCAGATGGAAGAAGCAGACCTGTAAGAATTGTCATAAATATCGGAAAGACAATTTTTTCAACCTTAGAAACAGGTCTCAATTGCTCCATTCTCACCTTGCGTTCCTCTTCAGTTGTTAGCCATTTCATAATTGGCGGCTGAATAAGAGGAACAAGTGACATATAGGTATATGCTGCAACAGCAATAGGACCAAGAAGGTGAGGAGCTAATTTAACAGCAAGATATATAGATGTAGGACCATCTGCACCACCAATAATACCGATAGCCGCAGCCTCCTTTACTGAGAAGCCTAACAGAACAGCTACAAACAGTGCTATATATACACCTATCTGTGCTGCAGCTCCAAGTAGGAAAGAAATAGGATAGGCAATAAGGGGACCAAAGTCTGTCATAGCCCCGACTCCCATAAAGATTAACAACGGAAAAATCTCATTAACAACACCAAAGTACATAACATCACCAATAAGAGGTTTAGTTGGTGCAACAATATGATGTGCCTGACCACCCAATTTCTCAAGAATACTTACAAACTCTGGAGAAATAATATACATGTCTCCAGCAGGTGGAAGATTAGTCAAAAGTGCACCGAACGCAATGGGAACAAGTAGCAGAGGTTCAAACTTTTTAAAGATACCTAGATATAGAAGAATGAGGGCAATAAAAATCATAATAGAGTGTTTCCAATCAGGCATAGCTACCACAATAGCTATAACACCTACAATAATATTCAGAGTAGCCCATTTGCTTTTACGGAGATTATTAAGTCCATACAAAACAGCTATAATACCTAGAATTTCAAGAAGTATAGCTAAACCAAATGGTAATAATCCTTTAGTATCTTTGGGAAACAAAAGTGCATAAACACCACTCGTTTCCCATAGATTAACAAACGTCTTTACTATGGCTTCCCACATAGTAAGCCCTCCTCTACTCTATCTCTATAAGAGGATCGCCTGTATTGAAGTTTGCCCCCTCTGAAACATATATCTTTTTCACAACACCAGCCTTAGGTGCTTTAACCTCATTTTCCATTTTCATGGCCTCAAAAATAAGGAGGGTCTGACCATATTCAACATGGTCTCCTTCTTTTACTTTAATAGAAAGAACTTTACCAGGAATAGGTGCTTTAACTATAGAATCACCACCTGCAGAAGGTTGAGTCGGAGCAGAAGTAGAAGTCTGAGTCTGAGCCGGCGTAGGTGCTGGAGCTGGAGCAGGAGTAGAAGCAGATGTCGAAGTAGAAGTTTGCACACGTTGTGTCGAAGTCACCACAGGAGTACCACCCACCTCTTCTATCTCTACCTCATATACCTTTCCGTTAACCTTAACCTTGTACACATATTTCTTTGCCATTGATAACACCTCCTATATATCTTTCCTTTTAATAATAGGTATAGAAACAGCCGTCTTTCTCCTTATATGGTGAATAACAGCCATGGCTGCTGCTATATCAGCCTCAGTATCTTCCTCTCTAATAATAGCCTCTTCGCTCGTATGAGAAAGCGATACAACAGACTCTTGCTTTTCCACAGCAGGCTTTTGCTTAGGAGAAGCCACTTTGCCAATAAGCATCATGCCAAACATAGAAATCGTAAGCATGAGAAATACTGCACTCATGCCAATAATCATAATTACCAAAGCCTCAAATAAGCGAGCTCCCAATGAAGCTGCAGCATTTGAAGCTGATGCAGTTGCCGCATATGCTATATACATCTATATCACCACCCTACAGTGGCATATTGCCATGTTTCTTAGGAAGTTTTTCATGTATATCTTTGGACTTAGCTATCTGCAAGGCATTGTAAATCATTGGTCTAGTAGCCCTTGGATCAATAATATCATCTATGTAATAACGGGCTGCAGCAACATATGGATTGAGCAATTTCTCTCTATATTCTCTAATTTTCTCTTCTCTAGCCTTCTCTGGATCTGGTGCATTCTGTATCTCCTTACGGAAGATAATATTTGCTGCACCTGTAGCTTCCATAACAGCTATCTGAGCTGTTGGATAAGCCATAACAACATCAGATGCAAGATGCTTAGATGCCATAGCAAGATATGCTCCACCAAAGGATTTTCTCAAAATCAATGTAACCTTTGGCACAGTGGCCTCAGAATATGCATACAGAAGCTTGGCACCATGTCTGATGATACCACCATACTCCTGGTTGGTACCTGGCATGTATCCAGGTGTATCAACAAGTGTCACAATAGGAATGTTAAATGCATCAAGGGTGCGAATAAAGCGTGCTGCCTTGTCGGATGCATTGATATCCAGGACACCGGCAAAATAAGAGGGTTGATTGGCAATAATACCTATAACCTGACCTCCTAACCTAGCAAAACCTATAACTATATTGGGAGCAAATCCGGGCATAATCTCAAAGAAATGACCATCATCAACAAAGCGTGTAATAAGCTGTCTCACATCAAACGGCATTTTAGCTTCAGCAGGAACAATATCAAACACATCATCTATTGTTCTATTGATAGGATCAGCTGTTTCGTATATTGGAGGTCTTTCTTTCGCATTCTGAGGTAGATAAGACAATAACTCCTTAACAAGGTCTAAGGTATGCTCTTCACTATCACCAACAAGGTGGGCATTACCAGATATTGTTGCATGTACCTGCGGACCGCCAAGTGACTCTTTGGTAACATCTTCACCTGTAACGGCCTTAATAACATTAGGACCAGTAATGAACATATAAGAAGATGGACTCATAACAACAAAATCCATAAGAGCCGGAGAATACACAGCACCACCAGCACAAGGCCCCATAATAACGGCAATCTGTGGAATATAACCTGATGCTTTAACATTTCTGTAGAAAATATCACCATATCCACGAAGGGAATCCACACCCTCTTGAATACGGGCACCACCAGAATCGTTAATCATAATAACAGGAACACCATAAAGCATAGCCTTATCAAGAAGTTCGGCTATCTTAATACCATGCATTTCACCAACAGAACCACCAAGCACAGTGAAATCTTGAGAAGCTATACCCACAAGTCTACCATTTATCGTAGCAAATCCTGTTACAACACCATCAGCAGGTGCCTCTACTTTATCGAGGCCAAACTCTGTGCTTCTATGCTTAACAAAAGCACCAAATTCAACAAAACTACCAGGATCAACAAGATAGTCTATTCTTTCTCTAGCAGTCATTTTTCCAGCAGCATGTTGTTTTTCGATACGCTTAGGGCCACCACCCTGTCTTATCTTTTCCAGTTTTTCCTGAAATTCTTCCATGAACTTATCCCACACAATCAATCACTCCTTTGCATCCTGAGTAAGTTCAGTAAGCACACCAACAACAGATTTAGGATGCACAAATGCAATGAGTTTACCCTCTGCACCTACTCTGGGTTTCTCGTCAATAAGTCTGAACCCCTTTTCTTTTAGCTCAGCAAGTTTAGCCTCAAGATCATCCACTTTATATGCAACATGATGAAGACCTTCGCCTCTTTTTTCTATGAATTTGGCTATAGGACTGTCATCAGATGTTGGCTCAAGAAGTTCTATACGCACATCACCAAGATAATAGATAGCTGTTTTAACCTTCTGCTCCTCTACCTCTTCAAAGTGATCGGGACCTTTACCAAACAGGTCAGAATAGACTTTAGTTGCCTCGTCTAAACTCTTAACGGCAATAGCTATATGGTCTACTTTCATACCTCACACCCCCACTCTTTTAGAGTTGATATTGCTATTTCATAAGGAGAAGCCTTGGGATTAACCTCTCCTTTCTCGACAAACTTATGTATCCTTTTACCTATAATATATCTCATCCAATTACCTACTTGAAACTTCCAACGCTCCATTCTCCTCTTCTCAAGCGAACCATTGTCCAACAGTTCCTGCCACTTGTTATCGATATATTCTATAAGTTCCATAATACCTTGCTTTTTGTATGCAGACAGCTTAATAATATCAGGATGATTCTCTACCATCCGAGTATATGAGTTAAGAATACCTACTGTTCTTGAAGCAGTAGGCAGATCAGATTTATTCATAACAATAAGGTCCACCAACTCGATAACTCCACTTTTGAGGAACTGTACATCGTCTCCAAGTCCTGGAGCAATAACGAGTGCCGTAAGGTCACACATATGAACAATATCTATCTCGTCTTGACCTATCCCTAGAGTTTCAATGATGATGTAATCAAACGATGCTGCTTCAAGAACAGCAACCGCATCAAAGATAAATGGATTAATACCTCCCACCATACCTCTACTAGAAAAACTTCTAAAAAAGAGGTTAGGATTGGGAAATAGATGTTGAAGGCGAATACGGTCTCCAAGTAGTGCACCACCTGTTTTAGGACTTGATGGGTCAACGGCAATAATACCTATCCGCAGGCCTTTCTTTAGCAATGCTTCAGCAAGCACAGAAATCAGTGTACTTTTACCAACCCCACCAGCCCCGGTAATACCAATAACTTTAGATTTATGCTTCTTATCGGCATTATAAGCATATATACGAGAAAGCAGGGAGGAGGTAGCCTCCTCCCTGTATATCATCGATAAAGCTCTTGCAAGTCCAACTTCATCGCCCTGTATCAGACGACGAAAAACCTCTTCTTCCGTGAGAACAAGTCTTTTTTTCTTACTCACCTTGTTTCTCACCTAATACATGCTCTTTAATCCAATTAATAACATGTATAGGACCTGTACCCGGGCCAAAAACCTCATCAATACCCTTCTCTTTTAATGGTTCTACATCCTCAAAGGGGATAACTCCTGTCGCCAAAACATAGATATCATCTCTGCCTCTCTTCTTTAGTTCTTCTACTACAAGTGGGAAAACCTCAAGGTGTGCACCTGTAAGGTTATTAAGAACAATAACATCAACATCCTCCTGAACAGCCGTCTGAGCCACCTGAGCTGGTGTCTGACGGATACCTGTATATATTACTTCAAAACCTGCATCTCTAAGAGCACGGGCCATAACCTTTGCTGCTCTATCATGCCCATCAAGTCCAGGTTTACCAACAAGTACTCTTACCACTTTATCTGCCATCCCTGCCACCCCCTTAGAAGATTACCGGAGGTCTATATTCACCAAAGACCTCTCTGAGTACATCTGTAATTTCACCAAGTGTTGCACGTGCCCTAACAGCTTCGATAATATATGGCATAAGATTAGTATTCTCATCTTCGGCGGCTTTCTTCAACTCATCTAGAAGTTTTCTCACTTTCTGATTATCTCTTTTTGCACGAAGTTCTTTCAGTTTTCTTATCTGCTTCTCTCTCACTGTTGGATCAGCCCTATGCAGGTGGAATTTAGTAAGGTCCTCATTAGGGTCAACAAACTTATTGACACCGACAACAACCTTTTCCCCCTCTGCAACAGCCTTGTAATACTGATATGCGGCATCGGTAATCTCCTGCTGAATATATCCCTCTTCAATAGCAGGGACCATACCGCCCATCTTCTCAATCTTGTCAAGATATTCCCATACTCTCTTCTCTATCTCATCGGTAAGTTTCTCAACATAATAACTACCACCAATACCATCAATAACATCGGCAACACCAGATTCATAAGCAATAATCTGCTGGGTACGAAGAGCAACGGTAACTGACTCCTCCGTTGGCAAAGACAAAGCTTCATCATAAGAATTTGTATGAAGAGACTGTGTACCACCAATAACGGCAGCTAGTGCTTGAATGGCAACACGCACAATGTTGTTTAGAGGCTGCTGAGCTGTCAATGTACTTCCAGCGGTCTGAGTATGAAATCTGAGCATCATACTCTTTGGATTCTGGGCACCAAATTTCTCCTTCATAATCTTAGCCCAAACCCTTCTTGCTGCACGGAACTTAGCTATTTCTTCAAAGAAATTATTGTGAGATGCAAAGAAGAAGGATAACCTTGCGGCAAATTTATCCACATCCATACCTTTTTCAATAACAGTCTTAACATATTCAATAGCATCACCAAGTGTAAACGCTATTTCCTGAACAGCAGTAGAACCAGACTCTCTGATATGATAACCGGAAATGGAAATAGGATTCCACTTTGGCACCTCTTCGGCACAGAACATAATGGTATCGGCAATGAGTCTCATAGAAGGACGGGGAGGAAAGATATATGTTCCCCTTGCGACATATTCTTTAAGAATATCGTTCTGAATAGTACCTCTTAGCACTTTACGGTCTATACCTTTTTCTTCTGCTACAACAATATACATAGCAAGGAGTATCGCAGCAGGAGCATTGATCGTCATTGATGTAGACACTTTATCAAGGGGTATACCATCAAACAAAACATGCATATCTTCTACAGAATCTATGGCAACACCAACCTTACCCACCTCACCAATGGCTAGGTCATGGTCAGAATCATATCCTAGCTGAGTAGGAAGGTCGAATGCAACAGAAAGACCCGTCTGCCCTTGTTCAAGAAGATACTTAAAACGCTGATTAGACTCTTCAGCTGTACCAAAGCCGGCATACTGTCTCATGGTCCAGAAACGACCTCTATACATTGTAGGATACACACCACGGGTAAAAGGATACCTACCTGGAAAACCTAACCTCTCGAGATAACTCCAATCTTCATCAAGATCGGCTGGGGTGTACAGAGGATCGATTTCAATACCAGAGTCAAGCATAAATGGCTGCTTTCTCTCAGGTACTTTAGCCACAAACTTGGCATAATCTGTAGACAGCCAGTCTTCTTTCACTTCCGCAATCTTCTTTCTGTCTTCCATGCCCGCTCACCTCTTCTTTATTGTTGTGGCTCATCAGAGCCATTTTCTCCCATATGTTTCTTTATGATATTATCAAGCTCTTCCTCCGTCATGACCTCTTTTTCTATAAGGGTTTGAGCAATCTCATCTAAGAGATGTCTATTCATCTCAAGCATGTTCTTTACCCTTCTATACTGTTCCATAATAATGCGTTTCACTTCCGCATCTATTAGTTTGGCTGTAGACTCGGAATAGTTTTTATACCTTGCAATTTCCCTGCCAAGGAAAACCTCGTTTTTCTTCTCTTCAAGAAACATAGGACCTATAATGTCACTCATACCCCACTCAACAATCATCTTTCTAGCAAGATCTGTAGCTCTCTGAAGATCATTCTCTGCACCAGTCGTAATGTTATCGTGACCAAATACAACTTCTTCAGCTACACGACCACCAAGAAGACCGGCAATCTTATCAAGAATCTCTACTTTAGAGTAGTTCACTCTATCGCTGGAAGGTTTATCCATAACATATCCCAATGCCATACCCCTAGGAACAATAGATATCTTGTGAATAGGGTCGGAATGCTTAACAAGTTTTTTCACTAGTGCATGACCGGCCTCATGATATGCTGTAATCTTCTTATCCTCCTCACGAAGCTTTCTAGACTTTTTAGGACCAAGAATAACCTTTTCAAATGCCTCTTCAAAGTCTTCCATAAGAATAGTGTCTCTATTTTTGCGCGCTGCCAATAGTGCAGCCTCATTGACAAGATTTTCAAGGTCTGCACCGCTGAAACCTACTGTCATATCGGCTAATACATCAACATCTACTGTAGAATCTACCGGTTTACCGCGCATGTGTATTTGAAGTATCTTTTTTCTACCCTCTTTGTCAGGATAATCAACAACAACACGCCTATCAAAACGACCTGGCCTGAGCAGAGCTGGGTCAAGAATGTCCGGTCTATTGGTAGCGGCAAGCACGATAATACCAGAATACGAATCAAAGCCATCCATTTCCACAAGGAGCTGATTAAGAGTTTGCTCTCTTTCATCATGTCCTCCTCCAAGGCCAGCACCTCTGTGTCTACCTACTGCATCTATTTCGTCTATAAAGACGATACAAGGAGCATGTTTACGAGCCTGTTGGAACAAATCCCTTACACGGGCAGCACCAACGCCGACAAACAACTCAACAAACTCAGAACCACTAACACTAAAGAAAGGTACTCCAGCCTCACCAGCTGTTGCCCGAGCAAGCAGTGTCTTACCGCAACCAGGAGGACCGACAAGCAATACTCCCTTAGGTATACGAGCTCCAAGTTTTTTATACTTGGCAGGATTCTTCAGAAAATCTACAACCTCCATAAGTTCTTGTTTTGCTTCATCGGCACCGGCAACATCATCAAATGTTACTGGCGGTCTCTTGTCAAGAAATAGCTTGGCCTTACTTTTAGCAAAAGTAAATGCCTGACCTCCTCCTCCACCGGCACCGCTCATTTGCTTAAACATAAAGATAATAAGCACAATAAATAGCAGTGTAGGAATGAAATTTAGGAATATGTTCCAATACAGGTAGGATGTATCCTTAGCTGTTATAACATTGACATCCTTTAACTCCAAAGCCTTCTTTAAAATAATATCTTTAACAGCTTCAGTATCTGTGTCAATAACATATTCTCTACCATCAGTGCCAATACCAGTAATAGTATCACCACTAATTTTTACAACGGTAATTTTACCGTCTTCCATATACTGCAAAAATTCATTAAGATAAATTGTTTTGGGAGGAATTCCTTGTCCCCACATGGCCCATATGAGGAAAAACATCATAGCGGCCAGCAGCATCCATAATATTGGTGTGGGTTTCAAACCTCCGTTTTTATAACTCTTCCTACTCACAGATCAATCACTCTCCTTCATACACTCCTACATATGGAAGATTTCTAAAACGCTCATTATAATCAAGACCATATCCTATAACAAACTCATCAGGGATAACGAAGCCTGTGTAGTGAATAGGTACATCTACCTGTCTTCTCTCTTTCTTATCAAGAAGAACCATTACTTCTAGTGTTTTGGGATGGCGGGCAAGAAAAATCTCATAAAGTCTTTGCAGAGTAAGACCAGTATCAACAATATCCTCCACAAGAATAACGTCTCTTCCCTCTATGGGCTGATCTATATCCTTAAGAAATTTCACAAGCCCTGTACTTTCTGTACCGGAATAACTAGACACCTGAACAAAATCAACAGATACATTGTAATCGGCTGGAAACTCTCTAAGAAGGTCCGCCAAAAAAACAAATGCCCCCTTCAAAACCCCAACAAGAAGTACGCCATCAGGATGATTTTCCATAACCTCAGCGGCAAGTCTCTTAACAGCATCTTTTATTTGAATATCTGACAAAAGAACTTTCAACATTAATCCCCCCTTATTATTTTTACACCTTTATCTGTTTTAATAATGCTAATATCCTTCCATACAACTTTACTACCCGCATGCTTCATCCAAAGCTCATTTAACCGTTCAACAAGCCTCCCAGATGGGGTTATACCCCACCCTTTTAAAATAAAAATGCTGGCCTCCACTACTACGGGCCAACTTCCGTTTATCACTACAGTATTTTCTGATATTTTAGCATGATTTCTTACAAAGTTTTCTATCTGTATATCCAATGCCTCTCTCTGCAACGTTAAAGCATTATAAGAACGCCATATATTATAAATGTCAAACTTTTGCCTTAGTTGAGGAACGATTTTATGCCTAATGAAATTCCGTGGAATAGATATGTCGTTATTTGTTATGTCTTCAAAATACTTGATCTTGTGTCTGGAAGCAAACGATTTTATATCATCTTTAGAAAAAGACAGGAGAGGTCTTGCAATATAACCGGCACACCGTTTCAAAGATGTCAATCCCCTTATCTCTTCACCTCTAAGTAGCTGCAATAAAACATGCTCTATAACATCATCTTTGTGGTGTGCAAGCCATATCTTGTCAATACCATAATTATGAATAACGTCGTTCCATATCTCCTTCCGTTTTACATGTAAATAGTGTTCCGAAAAGCTTTCTGGAGACAATTTATATACCAAAGGAATCATATTTCTTCTCCGTGCAAGTTTTTCCACAAACTTTACTTCTTCAGCAGAATCATCTCTAATGCCATGATCTATGGTAACAACAAAAAATTTTTTATCCTTAAGAAGAGGAGCTTCACGAAGCATGAAGAGACTTTCAAGTAAGACCATAGAATCCACACCACCGGATACGGCAATAGCAATAACATCACCTAACAAACATGGATACCTCTTTATTTCCATATACAATCTCTTCAAAAAGCTATCCCTAACCATATCTTCCTCCCCATTTATGTTATACTATCACCGCTATGAAAAGAAAAAGAAAGCAACGCATATACAAAACCTCAAGTGGTACCAAACGACAAACTTTAAAAACAGCGCGCTCGCAAGAAAAAAAGCAAGGTAAACAGACAAGTTATAAAACAAAACAGATACCTACAAAAAAAAGAGCAAAGAAAAAGAAGAATCTATTGAAAAAGTTTATATTTGGTTTCAAGATAGTTATTCTCGGTATAACTTCACTAATCCTTTTAGCACTGTTTGCCATCGCCGTAGTTTGGGGAAGCAAATATGTGAAAATGTTATATATATACACAACAGAATCCATTAGGGCATGGCGTAACTTCTTTTCTTATCTCCAAATTCCAGCAGATGTTAAAAACCAATATATGGCATATATCAAATACGGTTTATGGATGATAGGTATTATCATCGTAGCTATGGTGTTATTCAAACTATTACTTATAGTCATGAAAAAAACACGAAAACATACACTTTCCAAGAGAAATACCGTTCATACAACTCCTACTAAACAAGTACAAGAACCTACACAATTACCTATTAGTAATCACCGTGGGAATGAAGAAAAAATCATCGTTTTATCTTCCGAAGATATTCCAGAAATCACATCATCCGAAAAAAAACATAAGACAAAAGAAAGCAATGAAAGCAACAATATAGAACAAGGAGACCAGGTAATACTGCTTGGACCAGAAGGCAAAAATGTTATTAAGCGATCATGGGAAGAAACTGAAGTTATACCATCATCTAAACAGCAAAAGACCGAAAAAATTACCAAGCCACAAGAAGAAAAGGTTATACCACTAAAACCCCAACAACCAAACGAAAAAAAGAAAGCTCAGCCATCCGAGAGAAAAACAGTATCCGCGAAAAAACCTTTACCAAACACCATACAATCTGCAAGCACACCAACATATTCTCATAGCGAAATTAACGATGTTCCCATCCATCTTATTAGTCATACTCCACCAGATTATCTCGATAAAGTTAGACCAGAGGCCGAAAGAAATGCCGGTATAATACTTGATTTACTGTCAGAGTTTGGTATTGATGGAGAACTCAGTCAGCTTCAAATCGGACCAAGAGTATCAAGATATGAGATTAAAATACCTAAGGGAACACGCGTTGATAAGATTAAACGTCTTAGTACAGACATTGCCACAGCACTGGGTGTTAGAAACATCAGGTTGGAACTATCGGTGCCTCGTAAACCACAAACAATTGCCATAGAAGTACCTAACAGTATCTCTGGAACCGTACACATCAGCAGTATCATACGTACAAAGGCATTTACAGATCTCAACTCACCAACACCTCTTGTATTAGGTCTTGATGTTACAGGCAAACCCGTTGTGGAAGATTTAAGAAAACAGCCTCACCTTCTTATTGCCGGAGCCACGGGTTCGGGTAAAAGTGTATGCATAAACACTATACTTGTCGGTATGCTTATGAAAGCATCACCTAATCAACTTCGTCTAATGCTTGTCGACCCCAAGAGAGTAGAACTCAGTCCTTATGCTCACCTACCCCATTTAATATTTCCCATTCTAACAGAAGCAAGCGAGGCAGTGGCTGGGTTAGAGTGGATGATAAGGGAAATGGATCGAAGATACAGGTTACTAAAGGAACATGGTGTTAGGTCTATAGAATCATTTAACAGCAAAGTAGAACCATCTCAAAGACTTCCATATATTGTCATCATTATAGATGAGCTTGCCGACCTTATGATGGTATCTGCCGGTGAGACAGAGCAGAAAATAGCAAGACTCGCTCAACTCGCCCGCGCCGCCGGTATCCACCTTATCCTTGCCACCCAAAGACCATCAACGGATGTCATAACCGGTTTAATCAAAGCAAATGTACCGGCTAGAATTGCATTTGCTGTCTCATCCCAAGTCGACTCCAGAGTTATATTAGACACAGCAGGAGCAGAAAAACTACTTGGCATGGGAGACATGTTATTCATGTCCCCTCGATATAGACATCCTATTCGTATACAGGGAGCATATACAGCTGATGAAGATATCAATGCCATAGTCGACTACTGGAGTAGACGATACCCACAAGAATTTGAAGAACTCAATCTCATAGAGCTATCTGAAGATAGTGATAAATCCTCTGGTAGTTCACCAACCTCTTATGATCCCTTACTAAGAGAAGCATGGAAACTTATTGTGCAACACAACAGACCATCTGTTTCGTTTTTACAGAGAAAACTGCGGGTGGGCTTTAATAGAGCTTCACGTATTATGGACCAACTAGAAGATCTCGGTGTTGTTAGCCCACCCGAAGGACCACAAGGCAAAAGACAGATATTACGCACAGATTATGAGAGCGACCTATAGTTGATGCTCCACCTTATATGTGTCGAAGACGTAATCAATATACCTAAGATAGTCATCTACATCAAATATATGCTCTATTTCTTTATCACTAAAAATATGAGATAAATGCTCTTTAACAAGATTCTTCAGGTGCAACGTTTCATTTTCCCATACTTGCATAGACAAGCTTTGCACTATTTTATACGCTTCCTCGCGTACATAACCCTTATCCATCAGGGCCACAAGTAGCCGTCCTGCAAATACCAATCCCCGTAGATACTCCAGATTTCTCTTCAGATACTTCTCATTCACCCTTATATCTTTTAAGAGTTTTGTCATGAGCTTTGTAGTATATGCGGCAACATGATACATATCAGGAAATATAATACGCTCAGTAGAAGAGTGAGATATATCTCTCTCGAACCACAGAGCATTATTTTCCAAAGCTACATTGACATACGACTGAACTACTCGGGCAAGGCCGGTAATTCTCTCCCATGATATTGGATTTTTTTTGTGTGGCATAGCAGAAGAACCAGTTTGTCCTTTATAAAAAGGCTCCTGCACTTCCAATATCTCTGTAAGGTCCATGAGCCTAAAATTAATAGACCAGCGTTTTAGTGCCGACATAAGTTTTGCCATGGCCCACACAATATCGGCAAAGACATCGCGAGATATAACCTGTGTTGCAGGCATAAATCTTTTTAGCCCAAGTTTAGACGCAACATAATCTTCAACCTCAGGAGGCAAGTTAGCGTATGTACCCACAGCACCCGAGAGTTTCACATATGCAATAGACTTCTTCACATTCTGAAGCGCTTCCAAAACACGCAGCCCTTCATAGTGATACCCTAGCAGTTTCAATCCTAGAGTCATAGGCTCAGCATGTATACCATGAGTGCGGCCAATCTGTGGTACATGCTTATACTTTTGGGCAAGTTTGTAAAGAACATCAAGCATATCCTTCCAGATGTTCTCCATGTAATCAAGACTTTCTAAATTGAGCAGTACAAATGCCGTATCAAGAACATCAGACGATGTCAGTCCTTTATGAAAATACTTGGCATCATCTCCGATATAACGAGACACAACATTGACAAATGCTACCACATCATGACGGGTTTTCTTCTCCTCCTCTAAAATTTCCTCAACGGTGAAACGGGCATTTTCCCTAACACGGGCCGGCACATCAGGTGGCACCTTACCTATAGAGGCCAATCCCTCTAAAGCCAATATTTCTATTTCCAGCATCTTAGAAAACTTATTGTGAAGATTCCAAATCTTCTCTATAGTCTTGTCTGAATATCTTGCAATCACCCTTAATCCCCTCCTATATAACTTTATTACCCCACTTGTCTACACCTACAAACAGAGGCATATCTTCTACATACACTTTTAAAAGTGCCTCAGGACCAAGCTCTTCATATGCTACAGTCTCATAGTACTTAACTCTTTCACCATAAAAAGCCCCAACCCCACCAACGGCAAGCCAATAAACCATTTTTCCACGAATAGCGTCTATGGCATTCCGAGATAAAGATCCTTTACCTATAATTACACGAAAACCATTTTCTATTAGCCATGGGAAAAATTTCTCCATACGAGCCGTTGTTGTAGGTCCACATGCACCTAAAGGAAGAGTACCTTTAAAAGATGGGCCACAGAAATACACAGGGAAGATATCCGTAAATTGAAAACTATCATTTATGAGTCTTTTCAAGGTGCCATCTCTCATGGTATATAAATATCCTGTATATAGCATTCGGCTACCAGCCTGAGCATCAAACATGACTCCACCAGCTCCTCGTCAAATAACATTGAAACGACACAGCAACATGAAAGCCGGCTATGTGAGAAGGAACATATTCAGCCGCAACATGTGCCACTCCACACTGCCCCCCCACAATTCCTTGTGCTCCACGGTCAGATTGTTCCCTTATGGCAGACAGCAAATCTCTTTCAAATTGACTGACAACTTCATCACTATGAAATTGTCCTATCTTCCTAAAAAGGGCCAGCTTAGACAGCAATGCGGCATCGGCCAGTGTGCCCCCCATACCGACACCAATCATAACAGGAGGACACGACTTAGGAAAACGACGAATAACTTCAGGCACAATAGCATGGATAATATCCTTGGTAGTTGAAGAACCTGTAAAGGTCAAGACAAATCCCTGAAGTTCACTACCAGCACCACTAACCTGAACTCCTACCATATCTTGCCATGATGAGATAATCTTTATAAAGGGTATCTGGTTATCTCCCATATTTTCATGAACAAGAGGAGATGTTACTTGGCTATTTCGCATATTAAGTGTCTTCATGTATGAAGCAATCTCTTTTTCGAGCTCATTAACAGTAATATTTTTTGCAATATCGTGAGATAGATAAACAGTTACAAGCCCCGTATCCTGGCATAGAGGCACATTATAAGATTGTGACACATTCTCATTGCGAATGTAGATTTCAAGAATCTCTCGTTCTATATCAGAAATCTCTCCTTCAAGACATGATCGTATATAATCTTTCATGTCAGGTCTTATGGCATACAAACTTTTATATAGAAGGCCTTTGATAACATCAAGCATCCCCCTAAATCCCCCCTATTAACTTATAAAGGGGCGGTTATCCCGCCCCTTCGTTTTTTCAAAGTCGTCTTTATTTCTTGCCACCTTTTTTGTTCTTCTTTCCAGTATGGTATTCATGACGCTTATAATCGCTCATAATACCTTCCTTGGAAACCTTTTTGTTGAATCGCTTGATGAGATCCTCTATAGTCTCATTTTTTCTTCTATGTACTTCTGCCATCATTTCTCCCCCCTTTCCTTGAAATAGTTCTTAAGCGAAGCCTTATCCCGGAGGCCAACCCATCTCACGCCCACCTAAAACATGGACATGAAGATGGTCTACCGCCTGGCCGGCATCTTTACCATTGTTGATAACGATTCTAAAACCACTGTCTGTAATACCTTCAAGATCCGCCACTCTACGGGCAACAAGAAGCAAATGTCCAAGCAATGCCTCATGCTTAACTGGGTCAGCATCCACAAGTGAAGGAATATGCTCCTTGGGAATAACCAAGATGTGCGTTGGTGCTTGCGGATTAATGTCTCTGAAGGCGAGGGAAATCTCATCTTCATACACAATGTCTGCGGGGATTTCTCTCCTAACAATCTTGCAAAAGATGCATTCAGACACTACCATATCACCTCAGACAATTTTTATTTCACATGTGTATTATACTACACTACTGAGGTGATGTATACATGATTTTTCACTATAGGGGAAAAGTAGACTCAACAAATACATGGGCCAAAGATATACACATTGATAATAACCTTCATGTTTTATATGCGGGATATCAAACATCAGGAAGGGGAAGGCAAACCCGAAAATGGCTCTCTTCACCATATAAAAATATCCTTATGTCCGTTACTCATAAGCATATTAATAACGATTTCGAACCGTGGTTTTATGGCATTTCTGCTGCTTACAGTATCATCAAAGTCATGGAAGAATATAGAATAGAAGCATATTATAAATGGCCTAATGATGTATGGACCACTAGGGGTAAAATCTGCGGTATCTTGCCTGAAGCCATATGGAGCAATGGCAATATTGAAAAAATCATTGTAGGAATAGGGCTTAATGTCAATGAAGAATTATTTCCTGCTAATATAATAGCTACCTCCATGTACATAGAAACAGGAAGGCAATTTGATATACATACACTTCTTAGAAAAGTAAGTAACTACTATAAAGAATCTCTGGAAACAAACAAAGAACACATATTGGAGTTTTTGTGGCAACACTTCTTGTGGAAAGATAAAATAATCATCTTATTACCAGACAACATCACAGGTAAAGCCATAGGGCTCAATCACGATGGTAGTTTAATAGTTTGCACTAAAAAGCAATGTATTACAGCCAAATGGGGAGAAGTATCTATAAGAAAGATATAGAATGGGAGGGGACATTTCCCCTCCCGAATAGTTTAGTCTGTACTCTTATTTCTTTACGACATTAACAGCCTGAGGACCTTTTTCTGTTTCTTTGATCTCGAACTCTACAGCATCCCCCTCAGCAAGAGTACGATAGCCTTCGCCCTGAATAGCTGTGTAATGGACGAACACATCACCCTGACCATCGTCGCGGGTAATAAACCCATAACCCTTTTTGTCGTTAAACCACTTAACATGACCTGTAAGCATACTACAAAAACCTCCTGGTACTTATACTCACACCCCTCGGGATCCCCCTAAAGATGTGGCATAAGTATTATACCACCAACTGCGTTATAATGGTGTTGAGGTGATGTCAATGAACAAACAAAGGTTTACAGCCGTGGCTATACTAGTAATAATACTGCTAATACCAATAGCATCACCAGTAACATTAGGAGAACAAATATCTTCCTCTTTTCCCATGCACAATATCTTTCCTACACTAGTTCCTAAACAAATTGTATATTTTCAAGGTAAACCACTATTCCTTCTATCAGATAAAGACCTACTGACAGCATCGGGGAAAATCATTTCTCTCCCTGTAGATACAGAAAAAATAATTCCTAATAGGGAAGCACTCTTATTACTGAGTAAAAGCAAACTTGTTTCTTTCAATCCTACATCCGCCACACTGGCAACAACGGTCATAAACAATGTTATTTATATTGCCCCCGATTTGTCAGGATATGCAGTACTTAAAAATGGATACTTGTACATATATAGCATTGAACACCGTTTTTTATATCAAATAGCACCTCCAATAGGCACATTCTCCATACATCAAGCAAGCCTATATATTTTGAAAGATGGAATCATCATGAAAATAACTAACAAAAAACTGTCTGATGTATGCAGTCCTAATATACATCCTTACGCCCTACTGGGAACCGCTTCAAACATATATATAGTAGGCTCAAAAGGACTAACAACTTTTAATCATTGTTCATCTATTATTCCATTTACAGAACAACCAACCTACATATCTGTAATAGCAAACTATGTCTATATGCTCTCCAATAAAGGTATGTTATATAAACTCATCGACAACAAATGGAACAGAGAAAAGCAATTTAGCCCACATTCTCGTCTGCTATCCAAATTCATCTTAACTCCAACATCTACCTATGTCGTATCCGATAACAACATCGTGTACTATTCCTCCTGGATAAAAGCATATAGAGTAAAAGACAGTGGTATTACTGGCGGAGAACCATTTGTAACCTTGGAAAACGGCTTAAGCCTATACCTATCAGATAAAACTCCAGTATTACCTACAAATATAGAAAAACACGATGATAAATGTTCGATATGGCAACAATCCTATTCTGGGATCGTAGGATGTTCGCCATTATTTGTAGCCACCTCTTCTAATAACACAATAGCAATATATGATAGAAATAATACCTTAACCGCCACTATCCCCCTAAAAGGGAAAAAACCAATAGCTTATTATGCAGGAAAAATATATCTTATAGATCCATATGGACTTTATACAATAAACCTTTACCAAAAGGAAATTATTTTAACTATCGACAGTAAAGTTGTAAGGGTAAATGGACAAACTAGTACCATAGATGTTTCACCACGTATACTTCCCCCGGGAAGAACATTTGTTCCCCTAAGATTTATCAGTGAAACATTAGGGGCAAAAGTAGAGTGGAATGAAGATGATAGAAGTATATTAATAACTTTAGGAGATAACACTATACAACTGTGGATAGGCAAAAAAACTATCGTCGTTAACGGTGAACACAAAAAAATGGATGTGGCACCATTTATAGATGCAAGTGCAGGGCGCACCTTAGTACCTGTGAGATTTATAGCTGAATACCTAGGTTCCTTTGTTTACTGGGTGCCACGTACGAGGAGGGTTATCATTATCCAATGAATATATGGATCACAGGACTAAACCTATCTATTGATACCGTGATAAAAATAGAAAGTAAAGATCAATATGAAAGATTACATGCCAAACAATGGAAATCGGTAGGCTCTAAAGGCGCCAATGTAATGCGCAGCCTAATAACATTAGGACAATGTCCTCACCTTATAGGTTTAACATGGGGCTCTACAGGGCAGTGTATCCAATACATGCTGAAAAATATATGCTCAAACCCTATGCATCTACATATTCTCCATCACCGTACCGAAGAATCACGAATCAATATTATAAAATTAGAAGAAAACAACGAAATATTGATTTCCGCAGAAAGTCCCAAGGCGGATAGAAATCTATTCACCAAATACATAAATCACATAGCAGATCTTATAAATAGCGAAGATATTCTCATATTGACAGGATCTTTCCCTAAAGGATTAGAAGTAAAAGACCTAATGCCACTATTCACCAAATTACCAGATCATCATATTTGGATAGATCTTAAGGGGCAACACCTTATAGAAGCATACAAGTATATACCCGGAGGAATCTTTAAAGTCAATCACATAGAAAGCCATGATTTGACAAGTCGAGGCATACTTCCCAATATACTTATTGTTACATCCGCTACTAGAACAATTGCTCACATCAATGGAACTCATATTGTTGTCAATATACCTCGAATAGACCCTGTCAATACTGTCGGAGCAGGAGATGTATTTATGGCATCACTTGTATATGAAAAAGTTGTTCAAGGTGAAGATTGGGAAACGGCCATTAAAAAAGCTGCAGCAAGGGCAACAGCAAGTACCAAAACATTAGGAGTTTCTCAGTGGAACGAAGACTTTGCTATAAAAACTTTACAGGCTATAACAACTTTCCATTCTTCATAACAACTTTGTCTACATGAATGTCTTTACCCAAGAACTGTTCTATCTCTTCATGCCACCAAGGACTGGCAAAGAATACTTGTCCAATAGAAGACATATGTCTTAGAATACGTGAGAAATTGTACTTATCAAGTTCCCATCCTATATCATCTAAGAAGAAATAATATCTCGAAGTAGCAGGTTTCTGTACCAAGAGGCCCATTTTAAGTAGAAACAAAAGATAAACTTGAACCCCTTGTGTAGGTACTCTTCTATTGTCTGGTGACAATATGAGAGATAATTTATCCCTATGTATTCCCCATAGTGTAACACCTCTATCTCTCTCAATCTCTAAAGGTACACCATATGCCCGCTCTTTTTTTTCAACAGAAACATGTAAACCTTCCATATCCATATCAAGTTTCTGATTAACCCAATCAACAAGAAAATCTATATATTCGTTTCGCATTTGTCTTAGCTGGCTACATAAAGGAAGAAGTTTTTTCCTATCTACAACTTGTAAAACCCGTCTGTCAAATGATGGGGATTTCAGAATTTCGTTCCTTTTTCTTATCCATGCCATATATTCAGCATATGTGGATCGAAAATCATCAAATATGCGAAGCATCATACGCATAACAATCTTAGTAAACTCAGAAGGAACCATGATTTTATCCGCCTCAATGCGCAAAAAATGAACCGCTCTATAGCGATATGGATTATCTTTTTTGGCAACTTTTTTATCGTTTAAATACCACTCCCCTTTAACTCTTCCATCATCAGAACGAGAAACAACAAAGCGGAGTGTAGTTCCTGACGACAAAACCACAGAGGACATTGCCTGATTTTTTCCATGGGTAATAATATCACTTAAAGAACCGGTACGAAAAGATTCCCCAGTCAAAGCAGTATAAATAGCTTCCAAAAGATTGGTTTTGCCCTGCTGATTTTCACCAGTAATAACAAGCAAATCGGTATCGTTTAAAATCCAAGAGGACAGATTTCTGAGATTCCGAAAGAACATATAGGATATCTCAGAAATCCTGTCCATAAGAAATAATCACCTCATATATATCCTGTCCCAGCATCTTACTAAGCTCTTTATACAATTCAAGTACCCTAATGACGGCATCTTGGGTAATAAGTCCTTTCTTAAGCTTTTCTCTCCAATCCTCCATCATACCAATCTGATCAACAATAACAGGGCCACGTGCCATGTTATCTACGCATGCGACAATTTTTTCTTCTAATGTGGTAGGTATATAATCTTTTGGAGGAAGTCCCAGTGAAGCAGCTATATCTTTGGGAATACCTGCTCCCAGATGATTACGAATAATACTTTGCACATCTTCGGAAAATCCTAAGTCCTTGGCAATAGCCGCACCAACAAGCCCATGATATATTCCATGGGTATACGCTCTACCAATATCATGTAGAAGCACACCCTCAAGAAGTGGCCTAACCTTAATCGAATACCCCTTTTTCATAAAAGTCTTGGCAACCCTTGCTACACCCTCAGAAACAGCAAGTATATGATGTCTCACACCAAGGGGTAATTTCTCTCTATCATAGATATCAAGTATGTCGCCTATATCATAAGGCACATAGTTTTGCCAAAGTTTCAATAAGATATTCATTTTCCTTTTCAGCTCCCACTGTAATTCTCAACCAACCGGGTATCCCATACATCGAAGTTTCATTTACCAGTATCTTGTTTTCTCTTAATTCTTTTCTTAAAGTAGATGCATCCTTACCACAAGTGGGCTTTACCATAAGAAAATTAGCCTCGGGCTTCCCAGCAATTTCGAAACCCAATCTGGCCAAATGCTCAATCAGATATTCCCTACCTTTACGGGTAAGTTTACGAACTTTATCCAAATGCTTTTTATCTCCATATACCTCATATGCCATTGCAAGTGCTACTCTATTAAGAATGTATATTGGCTGAAAATTACCAGCAATCTCCCAAATCTTCGGTACGGCAATACCATATCCTATACGGGCACCTGCCAATGAATATGCCTTGGAAAATGTTCTTAATATAACTAGGTTAGGATATGTTGCTATAAGCTTATGGCTATCATAGTGATAGTTTTCATTTTCCACATATTCATAATATGCTTCATCCAATACAACAATAACATCTGAAGGAATATTACTGAGCAATTTGATAAGTTCATTACGTGTCATAATGGCACCTGTAGGATTATTAGGACTACACAAAAGAATAACCTGAGTTTTTTCGTTAACAAGCTGTAAAATTGCTTCTACATCCATACCCCAAGTGCCTTCGTTGTCAAATACCATATATCTAGCACCTGATGCCATAACAGCGGGTGGATATGCTGCAAAACTAACCTTGGGACCAATAACCTCACCAGTACTATCTGCGAAGGCATAGAGCAATGTATAAATAAGCAAGATAGAGCCACCAGAAAGGAAAACCATATCTGATGTTAGCCCTAAATGTGAAGATATTTTCTTACGAAGTGAGTAACCATCAATTTCAGGGTAGCGATTGATGGAATTAACTGCCCTATAACCAGCTTTAATTACCCTATCTGGTGGAGAAATAAAGTTTTCATTAAGGGAGAGGCGTGTATACGCCTCTCCCCATTCTGACATATTTTTAAATCTATATGGAGGTATATCCCCCCTACCCATCCCCCTCACGAACGTCACTCTCCTTTGTTATTAAGAAGATCCTCCAACATATCACCCAATTTAAAGGAACCATGAGGTTTGTCATCGTCTTGAGGGATATACTGCCTAACCTCTTCCATTTCCTTTTCTTCTTCAATTACTCTTCTGGAGAGTCTTACAAGTCGTCCTCTATCATCGAACCCAATAATTTTAGCTTCGATTTCAGTACCTACAGGGAAAGATTCCTCAAGATTTTCCACCTTATCCTTAGACACCTGAGACAACGGCATAAAACCATCCACATCAGGTGTCAGCTCTATAACAAGCCCTCTATCCTGAACTTCTTTTACTTTGCCTTTTACCAAAGTACCCTTGTTATGTTGCTTCTTATACTCTTTGTATGGATCCGGCATGGCATCCTTAATGCTGAGAGATATCTTTCTCTCAGGAATAATAATGCCAATAATCTTCACCTTTACTTTATCGCCAACTTTAACAACATCCTCAATATTTTCAAAAGACTTCCAAGAAATATGTCTTCTGGGCACAAGTCCCTCTATACCGTCCCCAATCTCTACAAAAGCACCAAAGTCCTTGATAGTCTTAACTTCTCCTTCAACGATGCTACCAACAGGATAATGTTCTTCTATATTCTCCCACGGATCAGGCAAGGCTGCCTTGATACTAAATACAGCTCTCTGGTTATCAACATCTACTTCTTTAACAATAGCCTTGACATAATCACCACGCTTGAACATATCCTCAGGATTGAAAACCTTCTTCCATGTCATTTCACTTCTTGGCACAATACCTACCACATTACCTACTTTGATAACAAGAACTTTAGGGGTGACCTTAAGGACCCTACCAGAAACTTGAGAACCGACAGGATACTTCTCTGCAAACTTCTCCCATGGGTTCGGTTTAGCCAGCTTCATACTCAGCTTTATCTCTTCTGTTTCTGGATCTATATCCATGACATATGCTCTAACAACATCGCCGCGTTTGACAAAGGACTGAGGATTCTTTATAGGCCTCCAATCAAGCTCTTCAAATGGAACCTTACCAATAACCCCTTTTTCAAGTTCAACAATAACATCCTCATCGGTTACACGGACAACACGACCCCTAACAATATCTCCTGGTTTAGTTTTCTCAAAGAACTCTTTCTTTCTACGTTCCATTTCATCTTTAAGGACAGCTCTCGCAGATAACACAGCATCTCCTCTACGAGGATTAACACGGAGGACTTTCACTCTCATGTTCCTACCTACATATCTATCCAACTTCTCAGGCGGAACAAATCGTGTATCAAGCTGGGAAGCAGGAATAAAACCTCTAACATCATACCCAAAATCCACAATAACGCCTTTCCTATTCGGTTCAACCTTTGTAGGTTTAACGCGAATAATCTCTCCTTCTTCCTTCGCCCTCAAAAGTTTTTCAACAATTTCTCTGCGATACAAGTCTTTCTGGGAAACAGTAATAACTGTTGTTCCTTCATTAGGATCACGTTTGATACCACTAACGACAACCTTTACTGTGTCACCCTCCTTAATCTCACCATTTTTCAGTTTCTCAGCTAAATCGTCTGTCATCTCCTCTATAGGAAGATGGGCATCATATTTAGTACTACCTACACTCAACCATAAACCACGGTCATCTACCACAACAACCTTGGCATCAATGAGTTCTCCTCGTCTGGGTAGTCTATCTTGACCCCCAAACCCTTCCATTCCGTCAAATTCTTCCACGGGACATACCTCCTTTTATCTCAAACTACCTATTCTTCAAAATATATACTTTTAATATACCATACCCCATCTTCATTACACAGGGTAAGATGCTCCTTTACATCTACATACTTCCACTTAAGCACAGGATTTGTTGGATCTTGACTAGAAACTTTATAAAGGCCATATTCAAGTAAAGCTTTATTTCCGGAGACCTTCAACTTAGCAATATGAGATATTACCCACGCATAATTACTATCGCCTGCGGGATCATGAACCATTATATCGTAAGCGTCTATATAATTCTTCAAACTCTCATCGGCATTTTTACATGACATCTCTTCTAAATGTGGAGTATCTGCAGCCATTCGAGCCTCAACAAATTCATAAACAGTCCAATCGGCATATTTGCGATACCTATTAAACTGGCAAACACGCCATTTACCAGAATCCTTACACAAGGTTACTTTCAATGAAACATGTACATCAACCTTGGCATTAGGCAAACTAGGAGACTCGGGAAAGGTCAAAGTTGCTTCACCATCATACGCAAATATTCTATTCGTGCTCGTTTCACTGTACTTCCACTGGTCAATGGGAGGCAGCTCTATTTTCAATTGAGGTTTGAGCATTGCCTTTGAAACGCCTTTAGATGCAGCTATTTTGTCGGCCAACACCCCCAATGCCCTAGATATAGATGCATAGTAATTTCCTTCCTTCTTCCAAAAGGATTCTGTAGAGTTTATCTCCATCTCTCCGGCATTGTAAACACTAAAAGCATTTATGAAACGTTGTGCTACCCTCTCAGGAGAATTATTCCACATCTCCCATGATTTATACCCAATAAAACCTAATACAATAACAATCACAATAACAAGAGAAACAATTACACCTACACGTTTTCTCTGTACTTGAATGTTTTTAGAACTTTTCATCTGCTTCTTCTGATGTTTCGTCACTCTCTTCACCCTCCTCTACATCACAACCTGCCATTTTTACAATGTAAGCCCAATAAGCCTTTCCACCTTTGATTCCCTGCTTACCAGAAAGTTTTCTAAGCTTGGCAATAAGCTTTCCACCTTTTAAATGGTCTTTTTCACATAACTGCTTAGCCAGCTGATAATCTTCTTCAGGAATATATGGAGCACCTGCGGTTTCTTTACCTAATGGAGTCAACCTAAGAAGCATTTTCGCTCTATCTGTAAATTCAACATATCCATGTCTTTCTAACATGTCTACAAAGGCTTTGAAATTAGGAAATCCCCATTCCCTTTCTTGGAAAGATCCAAAGTGAAGAGCAAGCAGTTCCTTTAAAATGGATGGACTAAGCTGGTATCCCATCTCTTCTGCCATATAAGCTAATTTTAGCGTTACCTCTATTAGAGATGTCATATCTACCTGCTCTTGAATTTGTAAGATTGATTTGATATCAGGGTCCACATCTTTATACGTGAATACAAGATCTGATGCAGAAGCCAAAGGCCCCGCAAGAGCCATCTCATCGGAAATGATAACCACCTTTTTACCATACTTTTTCAATAGAAAAACAAGGGGTAAGAAGTCCAAATCCCCTGTTACCAATACGTATGTATCAACTTCAGGATGTTCCATCAAAGAATCAAAAACATCTACAGCTATCTTCATATCTGCCAAATTTTTAACAGCCTTATTTTCACCACGTTTGGCAGCGTAGGCATATACAACATCAACACCTTTCATATGAAGATAATTAACAATAGTAGAATGAAGTCCCCAAGACGCATATGCCCTCATATAAATAGACTCTCTCATAGGAAACATATTCCGTATGAATACATCTAATTTATCAAAGAACTCCGAAGGGGCAACTATATAGCGCTCCAAACTTTTCACAAGATTTTCTAAGTCAATAAATATATGTACCGCCACTGGTCCACCTCCCACCTTTCGCTATCAATTTACTATAATATCATATGTGGACGATAGAAAATTACAAATACTAATTCGGAAATCTGCAGAAGGCAACGAGGAAGCATTTGAAGAACTACTTGCTGTTGTTGTACCCATTCTGTATAAAGACTTAACTCGATATCTGGATAACAAACACGATATAGATGATATCCTACAAGAAAGTATTTGGAAAATCTGGTCTTCTATAGACCGCGTAGATACAACCTCAGAACCACTGGCATTTTTCAGAAAAATCACATACAACACACTCATGTCCTTTTTTAGAAAAAAGAAAAACCAAGAAATTTATATCCCACCAGAGGATTTTCTATATATTGGTGATGAATCATATGAAAATCAAGAAACCAGCAGTAGCGACCTTTCAGATGAGCTCAGAAATTTATTAAGAGAACTTCCTGCTAGATATCAACAGGCTCTTACTTTAAGATACATAGAAGAGAAAGAATACGGCGAAATAGCCCGCATTATGAATGTCAGTGAAGCAACGGCAAGACAATTAGTATCTCGTGGACTAAAGAAACTAAAAAAATTGGCAGGTGATAAACATGGAAAACAATGATATTAGCAGCAAATACATACAATCATTTAAAAAGAAACAACAAACTAATCGAAGAAAAACTTGGGCAATTCTGCTACTTCTTATACTCATTAGTGCTACGCTATCATTCTGGTTAGTTGATTACATGTATCCTATAGCCATTGATAATTACGGCTTTCGCATCAACTACTATCTCCTAATTTTAGGTATTCTATGGCAAATCGCTGTTCTCATAAAAAATAAAAACAAAAATACAGCCTTTATGCTAGCAGCCATTCCTCCATCCCGCAGAAAACCACTATTTGGCAAAAACCTTACCCACATCAGACAACATCATCCTCGCCCCTTCTTGCCATTCATACATCCTATTGTTATGGGACATATCATTACATGGATATCCACTATCCCCGGAGCTCTCATAGCAGCAGCACTATTACCTGGGGATGTAAGACGGTGGAAAACTATTTTAAAAGAATATGGAGGTTTATCACTTGCACTAGGTTCTAGCATTTATTTGCTATTCACATATATGTCATTCAACTACAACTATACACTTCTTACCGTTAATATTATTAACTCTCTTCTTATTGGCTTAAGCATACCTGGACTATCGGCCATTTTCTACTATATAGGCAGCATCACAGCACCCACTAAAGGAACTCCTGAAAGAACCGCCATAGGTGGATTAATACTATTTGCTTTTTGGATATTTATACTACTTGTTTTTAAATGGCCACTTATTGAACGATTCATATTTAGTATCATTTTCAAACTTGCGGAAGGATTCTGGATACTTCTTATAATATTCGATATTTCCCAACAGTATTCATTGCATAAATAACATGCCTACCAAAAAGTTATGCATAAATGATAGAATAACTTTGAAATAATTTCGGAGGGGGTGAAACCTTGAAACGCATAGAAAACCACCCCATTCTCACATTTAAGCGGGGGAAAAAGATTAAATTTTATTTTGAAGGCAAAGAAATGTGGGGGTACGAAGGAGATACTATTGCCTCAGCACTTGTTGCCAATGGAGTAAAAGTCTTTAGAGAAAGCATTAAGTTACACAGACCTCGTGGTTTTTACTGCGCTATTGGTAACTGTTCCTCGTGTCTCATGACAGTAGACGGTGTACCCAATATCAGAACATGTATTACACCACTAAAAGAAGGCATGCACATTGAGCGTATCAAGGGAAAGGGGGCACTGCACTATGAAGACTGATGTTCTGGTTATAGGCGGTGGACCAGCTGGTATGAATGCCGCTATAGAAGCAGCCCGTGCAGGAGCCTCTGTGATACTCGTAGAAAGACAAGCTCACCTTGGAGGACAACTTGTTAAGCAAACTCATAAATTTTTTGGTTGGGCTGAAAAAGGCGCTGGCACAAGAGGTATACAACTGGCAGAAGAATGGGCAAGAGCAGTTGAAGAACATAAAAACATTACAGTATTATTATCCAGTGAGGCCATAGGACTTTATGACGATGGTGCATGGATGATAGAGCAAGAAGGAAAACTCATCCCTGTATATCCTAAAAAAATCATTATAGCTGTTGGAGCTCAAGAGAAAACACTCCCCATAGAAAATGCTGACATTCCAGGTGTATATGGTGCAGGCGCTATCCAGACAATGATGCATGTATACGGTGTTCTACCCGGGGAAAAGTATCTTATTGTAGGTGCCGGTAATATTGGTGTAATCTTGGCATATCAGCTTGCGCAAGCTGGTGCAGAAGTAAAAGCTGTTGTCGATGTACTACCCAAACTGGGTGGTGCATACTGGGTACATGTTACCAAGATTAGAAGAATGGGTATACCGTTGTATATGAAACATACCGTGATAGAAATTAAGGGTGATCAGTGGGTTGAAAGTGCTACTATCGCAGAAATTGATGAGAAATTTCAACCTATACCTGGAACAGAAAAAGAACTAGATGTTGACACAATAGCCATATCTATAGGACTGTCACCACTAACCGATCTCATGTATCAGGCTGGAGTAGAACTTATATGGATACCAGAGCTTGGTGGTCTTGTCCCCGTTCACAGTGAAAACATGAGGACTACCAAGCCAAATATATATGTGGCAGGAGATGCATCGGGCATCGAGGAAGCCACAACTGCAGCACTTGAAGGCAAAATAGCCGGTGCTGTTGCAGCCAAAGATCTTGGTCTAACAGTTAATGACAGTGATATCGAAGAATGGAAAAATGAACTAGGACAACTTAGAGATGCACCACTACTGGAAAAATTGCGTCATGGACTTCATAAGCTGCATGAAGCAGCTAAGGAAAGGGGGCTACAGTAATGCTTCCTATCGATGGAATACCAACCACAGAAGATATACTTGCCAAAGCACCGCCCGCAGAGCGTATGAAAAAAGGTGCAGTGGCAATGATTGAATGTTGGCAAGAAATACCATGTAACCCATGTGTTGTATCCTGTCCTACTGGTGCCATTACTATGGAAAGTCTCACAGCTATTCCTCAGATAGATTTCGACAAATGTATAGGCTGTGCCTTATGCGTCGCAGCATGTCCTGGTCTTGCGATATTGCTGGTAGATAGCAGCAAGGAAGATGGAGATCGAGTATCTATACCTTATGAATTCCCACTACCCGAAGTTGGCGAAACTGTAGATTGCCTTAATCATGAAGGAAAAGTTATATGTGAGGGCGTGATAGAAAAAGTTGTACATTTACCTGCCGTAAATAAAAAGGACAAGACACCTATTGTAACCATTAAGGTGCCCAAGGGCTATGCCCTTCAGGTGCGTTTCTTCAAGAGGAGGTGAAGCCCTATGGATCCTGAAAAGATAATCGTATGTCGTTGTGAAGATGTAACACTGGCAGATATTAGAAGGGCTATATACGAGCTAGGATACACCACATACGATGAAGTAAAGAGATATACCAGAGCAGGGATGGGGCCATGCGGAGGAAAAACTTGCAGACCCATTATTCTCAAAGAACTAGCCCGATATTGGAAAACAACCCCGGACAAAGTTCCCATGAGAGCAACTATGATTAGACCTCCTATGAAAAACATTACATTCGCCACCGCTGTGGAGGTGGAAAGTGATGAGTAAAACATATGACTACATAGTTGTTGGAGCAGGTATTAGTGGAGCTGTAGTTGCCTATGAGCTCGCCAAAAGAAATGCTGGTTCTATACTCATTCTTGATAAAGACTTTCCCACTGCAGGAGCTACAGGTTCTTGTGCCGCAGGCATCAGAGCACAGTTTGGCACAGAGTTTAATGTCAATCTTATGAAAATATCTTTAGAAAAATTTGAACATCTCCACGAAGAACTTGACTATCCCAAAGATCTCATAGGGCTTCACCAAGGTGGATACCTTGTGCTTGCCTACTCTGAAGAAGAAATGGAAAACTTGAAGAGAAACGTTGAAGTCCAGCACAAGATAGGCATAAACACCGAAATACTTACACCAGAAGAAGTCCATTACAGGTGGCCTATGCTCCGTCTTGACGGGGTTGTAGGAGCCACATATCACGCCAGAGACGGACATGCAGACCCATTTTATACAACATTTGCATACATTGAGGCAGCAAAACGATTGGGAGCTGAGTTGAGAAAACATACTCCTGTTCTGAAGCTTCTAACAGAGGGAGAAAAAGTTGTTGGTGTGGAAACCCCTGATGGTCCTATATACGGTGGCAATGTTATTGTAGCTGCAGGAACATGGTCTACCAAACTATTAAAAGATATAGGAATAGATATTCCACTATGGGCTGAAAAACACGAAATCCTTATTACCGAACCACTTGCAAGATTCTTAGACCCCATGGTTATATCATTCTCAAAAGACTTCTATGCTCAACAGAGACCACATGGTGGTTTTATCATGGGTATCTCTCCAGATAATCCCGAACAGTGGTTTGATCCCAATGACTATAATATTCAGTCTTCATGGCACTTCTTAAAGAAGATGGCATCTACTATCCTTGATGTCATGCCTTTTCTTAAAGATGTCCATATTGTTAGACAGTGGGCAGGATTTTATGATATGACAACGGATAATCATCACATTGTAGGTCCCATTGATGCCTATGATGGCCTATGGATACTAGCCGGTGGTTCGGGACACGGATTTATGTTTGGTCCAGCTATAGGAATGATATTAGCAGAGTGGATTGTAGGTGAAGAACTTGCCTACGACATTACCAAGCTCAACTGGAAACGCTTTAAAGAAGGGAAATTGGTCATTGAGCCTGCTGTTGTAGGCTAAAAATATACGGGAGGTGAGCCGTTATGCTCTATGGTTATGCGGGGAAAATAGCAAGAATTAATTTGAAGAGCAGAACAGTAAAAGTTGATGAGGTCACCGAAGAAATGGCAAGGAACTGGATTGGTGGCCGTGGTTTTATCGCTTACTATGTATGGAAAGAACAGAAAGGTGTTAAGCCACTAACCCCAGAACACAATCTCTATCTTATGACAGGTCCTCTATCTGGCACAGAAACACCTGGTTCTGGTAAGTTTGACATTGGTCATCTATCTCCACTAACAGGTGGATACGGTGATTCTAATGTTGGTGGAAAAATTTCAAAGGCCATGAGAGACGCCGGCTGGGATGGCCTTATTCTTGAAGATATTTCTCCAGAACCTGTTGTTATCTATATTGAAGATGACAAGATAGAGTTTGTAGATGCATCTGACTTATGGGGAAAAGGAACATTTGAGGTAGAAGAAATTCTCAAAGAAAGATACGGTCAGAATGCAGAGATACTTGTCATAGGCCCTGCTGCCGAAAATCTTGCAAAATTTTCCATGATTCATCATGACCTCGGCAGACAGGCAGGTCGTACTGGTGTCGGTACAACAATGGGCTTCAAAAAGGTCAAAGCCATTGTCGTTAAGGGTTCTGGTAACAAGATCCAGTATGCAAGGGACGAAGAGTTCAAGAAAATTGCCAGAGAGGCAATTGTTGCATGCACCAAATCCGACAATTACCAGTTCTGGGTAAAATACGGCACAACTTCTGTTGTACAGTGGTCTAACGAAAACGGTGCTTTTCCCACACGCAACTTCTATACATCATACCTTGAAAATTATGAGAAGATAGATGGTCGCTATATGATAGAAACCTATGATGTCAAGCATAAAGGTTGTTATAACTGTCCATCTCCATGTGGAAAGGTTATGAGATTCACATACCATGGTAAGGAATATGTAGTTGAAGGCCCTGAGTACGAGACATTAGCACTGATGGGTGGTAACCTCGGTATTAACACCGATGTTGCCGATGTGGCATATCTCAACTGGGTTACAGACAACCTCGGTCTTGATACAATTTCTGCCGGTGCCGTCATCGGTTGGGCAATTGAAGCATTCCAGAAAGGCATTATTCCTAAATCCATGGTAGACGGCAGAGAGCTCAAATGGAATGATGTTGAGACAGCTGAGTATCTTCTCGAGAAGATTGCATACAGAGAAGGCATTGGAAAAATACTTGCTGAAGGTGTTAAGTACGCTGCGGAGTTCTTCGGTGCCGGCCACGAATTTGCCATGCAGGTCAAAGGACAGGAAATCTCTGGTTATGAGTCCAGATGGGCACCAGGCATGATGCTTGCGTATGCTACAGCCGACATAGGTGCACACCATAACAGGGCATGGGCTATAACATATGATATCTCTGTTGGTCACAAGATTACACCTGAGACAGCCGACAAGGTTATTGAACTTCAGCATATTAGACCAATGTTTGATATGTTGACAACATGCCGTCTGCAGTGGGTAGAGCTTGGGCTTGACCTTGAATACTATGCTAAACTCCTCTCTGCAGCAACAGGCATTGACTGGACACTTCAGGATATGCTGAAAGCTTCCGAGCGTGTATGGAATCTTACACGTATGATTTGGTTCAGACACAAACCGGGCTTTGGCAGATCTTGGGACTATCCACCAAAGAGATGGATGGAAGAGCCTGTTCCTAGCGGCCCTGCTAAGGGAGCCGTTATTCCCAAAGAAGACTTTGACAAACTGTTAGATGACTACTATGCAAAGCGTGGCTGGGACAAGAACGGAAAACCAACAAAAGAGAAACTCCAGGAACTCGGAATATTGGAATTTATCGAAGAGAACATGTAATAATATGATCTCATCTGAAAACAAAAGCCCCGCACGTGCGGGGCTTTTGTTAATGCTACAATACCACCGGAGGTGGTGTTATGAAAATCACAATAAAGGTAGCAGGACATGCCAAAGAATACATATCAGATGGCAAATCTGAAATTACCCTAGATATAGATGTTCCATTTACCCCTAATGAACTCATAGAAAAATTGGGTATTAATAAAGGACTTGTTAGTGCCATTACAGTTGGCGATACTATTAAACGATGGAATGAGCCAATAACAGAAGAAGACATTAAAAAAGGTATTACCATCATATCCCCAGTAGGTGGTGGCTAATGGTACTAAGACATGTCCTGACGGAAAGCGAAAACGGGCATCTGCTTATGGCTATAGACTGGCATATTATTAGCGAAAATATACCAAGCCTTCACACATTCACATGGCACCCCCATGCTATAAGTCTCGGATATCTCCAAGACACATCGGGGCTCAACAAAGAGTTTATACTTCAGCAAGGTTATGTGGTAGTAAGGAGACCAACAGGAGGCAAAGCTGTTATCCACGATGGCGATATATCTATTGCCCTTTATCTACCCGCAGAGCTTTTACCTAGAAGGGCAAAAGAGGCATATGCAGAAATGTCAGATATCCTTCGAGAAGCACTTTTTCAACTAACAGAACTTCCTTTATCACGCACAACAGAAGATAATTATCAGAATCACGAAGGATGTTTTTCCTCATCAACAGGCTATGAAATAGGCATAAATGGTAGGAAAATTGCAGGTATCGCTGTTAGAAAAACACGGAAAGGCATGCTTATGCATGCCTCTATAAGAATGTTTCCATTTACCGAAAACGCCGGTATGGTATTCTCACCTCCAGAAATTATGAAGGGAACATCATTCAAGGAACATGGGAAAGTCTTTACACCAACACAACTTCATCAAATCATTTTAGAAATTATCAGCGACATATATAAACTTACTCCCCAGAAATGGGAAACAGATAAAGATGAGATACTGAGTATATATAGAGACAAGGTAAAAGTAGATATATAAAGGGAGGCAAAGCCTCCCTTTTTCTTATTTTTTAAAAGCTTTTACTACATGGGGACGCCAATCTCCTACCATATAAAGCGAACCGGCAAATAAAATCTTATCTTCATCGGCAATCTCTCTGATAACTGACTCTTTATCTTCATTAATTACAACGTTATTTATACCTAACTCTTCAAGACGTTTTTTCAGCTGTTGTGCAGGAAGTGCCCTCTTGCTAGGTGGTGTAACAAGTATCCACCGCTTTGCATAAGGAGACAATAGTGAAACAATCTCATCAACATTCTTATCCCCAAGAACGCCAAATACAACGGTGAAATCCGTTAAACCTAATTTCTTCAGCGTAGATGTTAGTGCTTTCATACCGTGTGGATTGTGTGCTCCATCCATAATAACTAGTGGACTGCGAGATATAACTTCAAAACGACCTTTGTGAAAAGCCTTACTAAGTCCCCGTCTTATAGAATCTTCTGTAATTTCCTTATATCTATCTGAAAGCATATAAGCTCCGGCAAACGCTACGGCACCATTTACAGTCTGATGGAGTCCAATAAGAGATGTCTTGACATCCTTGTATACCCTGCCATCAAGATACAAGTCAAACACTGTTCCATCAAGAGAAACATCTTTAACATTCTTCACATAGAAATCTTTTCCATACCATAGTGTCGGTATTCGCAGGTTGGATAGCCTATACCTCACAAATTTATGGGCACCTTTACGCAGTGGACCAACAACACCATATGGTACACCACGACGAAAGACATAACGCGCCTCACGAGCTATATTTTGTATGCTTCCACCAAGAGTTTTTAGGTGGTCAAGGTCAAGAGAGACAAGTATCGACAGTTCGGGATTAATAATATTGGTGGCATCGTACTTTCCTTCTATTCCCACCTCTATAACACCGAAGTCTACCCCTCTCCTTTTTAGGTATTCTAAAGCCGCAGATGTCATAATTTCAAACAGTGTGGGTTCTTCTCCAAGAAGCTTTCCCACCTTTTCTACATACTGGGCCACATAAGAAATAACATCTGCAAGGTCTTCCTCTGGTATTTCCTCACTATTCACAACAATTCTCTCTCTCCAGTGTTCGATATGAGGAGATATATTGTATCCCCACGAATACCCAGATTCTCCTAATATAGATGACATATACATAACAACTGATCCTTTACCATTAGTACCACTAACATGAACTGTTTTATACTCCCTATAAGGATGGTCCATGAGATCCATAAGTTTTTCCATACGGTAAAATCGTAAGGTTTTGGGCATCCATGCCTTGTGAAGTAGATAATCTATTGCCTCTTCATATGTCAAGTTTCATACACCACCTTTCCACTAGATATAACTTTTTTCACTTTTATTGGGAATATGTCCCACTCTACCCTATATATATCTAGGTCAGTAAAAAGGCCAAGATAGCGCATATTCCCTGCTGTATACAAGTCTACAGCCTTACCTAAAGACACACTAGCAGGCTCAAGATTTACATCTTTCCAATATTTATCATTGATTAAGCCATCTATAACATCGATAGGACTTACACCGTACACCGGAGCATCTGTGCCAATAAGAGTAAATGTAGAGTCGATTAGCTCTTTCCACCTATATCCATAAGCCATACGATGTCTTCCCACCCGCTCAATAGCCCAGGGTATTTCTGGTGAAAAAGTGGGCTGAATAGAGGCATAGAGCCCCATATCGGTAATATCCTTGATAGCGCCAGGATACATAATTTGTAAATGTTCTATCCTATGCCTATGTGGACGGGGACTCTCTGCCAGTACATGTCTGTACATCCTCATTACCTGCTCAAGCGCTCTATCACCTATAACATGGATGGAAATATCATATCCAGCATCGTGCCACTGCTTCATTTTCATATATAAATGCTCATCATCCCAGTTAAGAATACCTTTTTCACCCGGGCTATCAGAATACTCGTCAATCATAGCAGCAGTACGAGCTCCGAGACTACCATCGGCAAAGAGTTTCAGTCCCAAACATCGCTGTTTACCAAAACAATCCAGAGGATCGTACTGACTTTTAACAAAATAAAAATAGTGAAACCCTATATCTTCTGCAACATGGGACATAAATTCTCCATCATCAGGTGATATACCCATCTCTACACCGCCAACGATACCCATGGAAAGCAGATACGTAAACATATCTCTGACGATATTCTTCTTAACATCTTTATAGCTATCAAACACCTTATCTATAACTGTCCAGACCCCCTCTTCTACAACACTACCATCATCCGCAATCTGAACCCCCTCACCAAAACGTTTAACGGCTTCTGCATTCATCCACAGTTTATGGAGACAAGTACGAATAACGATTACAGGAACATCAGGAAAATACCTCGTTAGCACATCTCCACCGCTGAATCCTTCATACTCCACAAAGTGGTAACCTAAAATAGGTTCATTAGCTTTTTCAAGAGCATCTACTAAAGATTTTTCATCTTGAACATTCTTCAAGTCCACGGCACTGCGAAAATATGCCAATTGAAGCGGATGGAAATGAGCATCAATAAATGGCAAAGTAACCATCTTATAAACACCTCCCTCCCTATACAACTATGATAATATACATATTAAACAAGGGATATCATAGGGGGGCTGTGATATGGAAACAGAAAATGGAAAACTAATCTTTTCACATATCTCTATTCAAGGAAAAGACAAAAGTGCCAACACCGATAAAGTATCAGGTTTTTTTGAAGAAAACAAGCTAGCTATAGTTCTTGTAGACCCTTCAACAGGCAGTAGTTGGGGAGAGAACTTTGCTTCTCTTCTTGCCGGGAGCATATCGGACGGCCTTCAAGAACTAATGACAGATGAGTTTCTACAAAAAGATATCACGGAAATTGAAGAAGAGATCAAAAGGCTTATCAAAGATAAAGTCAAAGAAGCTGGAAACTCTATTCCACATTTTACACTCACCACAGCAGGTGAAGTAAATGTACATCTTGCTGTCCTAGTATGGTTCAACAATACAATTATCTCCCTAGCAGCGGGTAAAGTATCTATTTATAAAGTTGAGGATCACCAACTTAAAGCCATATATCTCCTTATGGATAAGCCCCCCATAAAGATGAATATCACCGGTAATATAACAAAGTTTGCACTCGCCATCAATTCATTTGATGCAACAGATAAACTCTCTTCTACAATTGTCGCATCTGACGGTTTTTATACTTTTTTGAAAAATCCTAAGATACATAATTTGCTTGCTCGAGTTGATTCTCCCAGAAGCATACTGACCAAACTTGAAGAATATCTAAATACACACAAACCTGATGATAACGCTACCATCATTATTGCATGGCGTGAAAAGGAAATAGAAGAAATTCCCGCAGAAGAACTACCTACATTATCGACAAAGACCATGGCAGCAGAAATATTAGCAGGACAAACTGCAAGCAAAGTTCCCTCAGACTATCGTAAAACCTATGACAAGACTACAGTTGAAAAATTAACACAAACACTTCGCAATATACAAGAAACAGAAATAGGACAAGAAATAGTAAAACAAAAAGAAGATAAAAGAAAAAGGAAGAAAAAGAAATCATCACGACTTCTAGCCCAACCGAGAGAAAGACGAGAGATTTCACCTATCATAGCAATAATAATAGTCATTTTATTTATCCTATTATTTGGAGGCTTCTTATATATTCGATATGGAGATACTATTAAGCAATATTTCTCAAGTACTACGCATACAGAACAATCCTACAACAATAATGGAAAGCAATCAACTTCAACCACAAACAATGGAAACAATTCGGGAACAGGTAGCACCACGGCAACCAACACTAATACTTCGTCTACAACAGTTATAACACCAACAACAGGAAACACCTCTACCACATCAGAAACAGAAACATCTACAACATCAGAGACTACTGGTGGAACAGTCACATCTTCTACTGCAAGTACTACAACATCTACAGAACAGATAACAAGCGAGCTAAAAACATTCTCTGCTATCACCAAACCTTCTGGTCTCCGGATAACCTTAATACAAACAGACAACAAAGGCAATCAGATAAAGGTTATTAAAAGTTGCAAAGCACCATGTACTATAAAAGCCCCTATAGACATGAAAAACCCTATGTTCGTAGCGATGTATATGGGCTCTGTATGTGCTTCCTACCCTAAACCAAACGGTACAGGATGGACAATAGCCGACCTGAAAGATAAAATCATACTAGACTGCAGATACATCGCCGAAGAAGACCCTGAAAAACCCATTCTGTTAACGACAAATCCCTCCAATATTAGGATAAAGATATTTGATGCTTCCGGAAAAGAGATATTTAGTGCACTATCGCCGGTACGAATACCTGTAATGGGGGACAAAGATGAATACATCACAATAAAAGCCTTTATTAAAGGCAAACAATGCGCCGCATATAAGGGCACATGGTCAGACGCCGTAAAACTTAAACATATACATCTTGTGTGTAAACAATGAAGGCAAAGCTAACATTTAAGGACATAAAGGATTATGTTGTTATCGTTATAGGAGCCCTTGTAGCTGCTTTTGGTGTTGCTGTATTTTTAAAACCATATGGACTAATACCAGGTGGTATTAGTGGTATAAGCTTAATCATCAATGAACTAACGGGCTTACCGGTATCACTCACACTTATACCCGCTAACATTGTTATCTTTTTACTGGGTTTTAAGTACCTTGGCACGAGTACAGGTACTCGATCAATACTTGGAATGCTTGTGTATTCCTTCGGGTTAGACTTTTTTATAAAAGCATTTCCACATCAACTAACAAGTGATGTCATACTAGCTATTCTGTATGCAGGTGCTATACAGGGATTCGCCTATGCAATGATATATTCTTCAGGTGGTTCTACTGGCGGAACAGATATTCTAGCTTTAATAGCAAATAAATACTTCGACATACCTATAGGTAAATTCCAACTGGCATTTAACACAGCACTAGCCACCGTGAACGGTATTATATTCCGTTCTGCAGATAAAGTACTTCTAACAATATTCGCCTTCTTTGTATCCTCTTATAGCTTAGACGTAGCTCTAACAGGTATTCACAGCACAAAAACCCTCCTCATCATTAGTGACCACGTTGAGGAAATATCAACATTCATCATGAAGGAAATGCGCAGAGGAGTAACCTTTATCCCAATAATAGGAGGATATACAGGAAAGAAAAGGATAATGATAATGACAACAGTACGAAAAACCCAGGTGCCTCGGGTCAAACGTATGATTCATAACCTTGATCCCGAGGCATTTATGATGATTTTTGAGCCCTCAGAAGTATGGGGACACGGCTTTAGAGTCCCAGAGACGAAGAAATAAACATACCAAGAACCATAATAAGGGTATACATTACTAGCATCTCGGGATACATAAGAGCATAGATAATACCAATAAAAACCGCAAAGTATATCATTAGCAAAACACCTAATCCCATACACGCCTCATCAATATACCCACTTCTAAAGTAATCTATAACTTTATCCAATTTGGCAGAAAATGCAACTATAGGCCTAGAACATCTTAAATACCTTTCCCAGTCTATCCATAAATTGTGAGCCATACGAGATGTTGACACCTTGATAAAGGCAAATATCAAAGAGGAAAAAACTAAAGATCCTATCAGAACCGCAAGTGTTGGAATACCAATAAGAATATATGTTAAAAGAGCTACCTCCACCAGTGGTATAAGTGGAGCATACCATATTTTCCCTAGCTGTCCTTTAAAAAACAAGACAAAGGTATCAAACCAATACCGCAATGCCATAACACTTTTTCTATATATTGCTCTCCACGAAGGGCAGCCATACATAATCATCCCTCCTCTATATGAAACTCTTCAATGCCCATAGTCATAAGAATTTTCTTCAGTGTACCTATAGAATCTATACCAAAACGAGAATCGAGGAGTCTACTAACATTACCTCCATCTTTTAGTGGAAGATGCAATTCAACAAGGTAGCGCTTGTTCTTTATTTTTTTCAGTTCTACAGACAATCTCACAAGCAAATCCCTGTGCCACGCATAGGCAGGTAGTTTTACAAGCAATGTAGGCAATGCCACTATTTCTCCTCGTAATTCCTCTAGTGGATAGAATTTCTTGACCTTATCCAGAAAGTACATGATTTCACCATCTCTGCGCTTCAGGGCAGTAATTGACATATGCAAAACACCGGGCTTCTCTTTATATTCTTGTATATCAATAAGGTTCTTACCTCGCACATAAACCTTAATCTTACCCGTAAGGTCTTCTACGTCGGCTATTCCCAGCAAGCTACCACCAGATTTCTTTTCCTTCAGTGCCGTAATCATACCAAGCACTTCGAATTTAGCAGCATCCTCAAAATCCTCTTCTTCTTGCACACGAGTCAGAGGTAATGCACCAAGCTCTTTTCTCAGCACCTTAATCCTACTTGCCACATCTTGTAGAGGATGATACTTCAAATAAAAGCCCAGTGCGGTAAACTCCATCTCACCATGGGTAGGCACCTCTATATCATCTATGCCCGGCATATCTTCACCAAAAAGAGACTGAGACATACCACCAGAAACACCAGATTTAAACTTCTTCAATAAAGTAGTTCTATCTCCAAACCTATCAGCTGCCCCAGCTTTGATAAGCATCTCTATAGAACCAGATTTAACACCTGCAGATAAAGCCCTGGATACAAAATCGTCAAAGTCTTTAAATGGTCCATTCTTTTCTCTTTCGCCAACAAGTTTCTCCAATTCTTTTTCTCCTACTCCTTTGACAATAACCAGTGATGCCCTTACTGCTCCTTTTCCTTCACCATCATATACAGGAACAAAATGTCTGACATCACTTTCGTTCACATCAGGTGGAAGAACGGTAATCCCCATATCTTGGGTGGCAACAATATACTTCACTAACTTATCAGTGTTACCAGCAACACTGGTAAGCACTGCAGACATATATTCCAAAGGATAATGATATTTGAGCCAACCTGTCCAATATGTCACAAGAGCATAGGCAGCAGAGTGAGATTTATTGAAACCATATTCGGCAAATTTCACAATAACTTCCCATATCTCTTCCATAAGCTCCCTACTGTAGCCTTTGTTTACACCACCTTCTATAAACTCCTCTTTCATCTGCATCATGACCTTCAACTTCTTCTTACCTATAGCACGACGTAAGATATCTGCTTTACCAAGGGTAAAGCCAGCCATTTTAGAGGCTATCTGCATAATCTGCTCCTGATAGACAATGACACCATATGTCTCATCAAGAATATCCTTGAGATCAGGATGATAGTAATCTACCTCTTCAAGCCCATGCTTACGGCGAATATACATATCGGCACCGCCCGAGGCTAAGGTGCCAGGCCTAAACAGTGCAAGTGCTGCAATAAGATCTTCAAATCTTGAAGGCTTTAGTCGCATAACAAATGCTCTAAAACCCTCACTTTCCATCTGAAATACACCAAGCACATTGCCCTCTGCGATCATCTTATATACATTCTCATCTGTAGGATCTTTAGCAAGCTCAAGAAGATCCACTTTCACACCATGAAACCTCTCAATAAGGTCCAAAGCGTCTTGAATAATTGTCAAGTTTCTTAGTCCTAAAAAGTCCATCTTCAAAAGTCCTACAGATTCAACTTCGTCTTTGGCATATTGTGTAATAAACCCTGTAACTGATGAAGCATCATACTGAAGTGGAACATACTCCGTAAGTGGTGCATCACCAATAACCACACCTGCAGCATGGGTAGATGAGTGTCTAGGGAAACCCTCTATTTTCATAGCAGTATTAATAATATCTCTAACCCTTTCATCGGATTCATACAATTCTTTTAACGCCTGAGATTCTTCAAGAGCTTTCTTTATAGATGCACCCTGTGGTATGGCTTTAGACACCTTATCAACAAGAGATAGAGGATAACCCTTTACCCTTCCAACGTCTCTAACCGCAGCCTTTGATGCCATGGTTCCGAATGTGATAATCTGGGCTACCTTATCTTCTCCATACAAGTCTGAAACATGCCTAATAACCTCGTCACGGCGAGCAGCATCAAAGTCAACATCAATATCTGGCATAGTTACACGCTCAGGATTAAGGAAACGCTCAAACAGAAGTCCCCACCTGAGAGGATCGATATCTGTAATACCAATAAGGTACGAAACCAAAGAGCCCGCCGCAGAACCTCTACCAGGGCCTACCATAACGCCATTCTCCTTAGCCCAGATAATGTATTCCCTAACAATGAGGAAATAACCGGCAAATCCCATACGGGATATCATATCAAGCTCATAGTTCATCCGCTCTACAATATCATCGGTTACTTTATCGTATCGTTTATGAAGACCCTGCTCGGCAAGATATCTAAGATACTCTTCTTCAGATGAAAAACCATCTGGTAACGGATATCTTGGAACATGGTATACTCCGGTTTCTATATCAAACTCTATCATATCGGCAACCTTTAATGTATTTTCTATAGCTTCAGGGATACCGAATCTTTCTGCAAATATTTCCCACATCTGCTGAGGAGACTTCACATAAAACTCATGATGCTGAGAAAATACACCAAAGTCGTCTGCCTTGCCATTTCTACTGGCTATAGCCATCAAAACTTGCTGAACTTCCCAATCTTCAGGTTTTGTATAATGGCTATCGTTAGTAGCCAGAAGAGGAATACCTGTACGACGAGATATTTCCTTCATACCCTCTATAACTGTTTCCTCTTCATCCATATTGTGGTACATAACTTCAAGGTAGAAATGATCTTTGCCGAATACCTCTTGATACCATAAAGCAACCTTTTCTGCGGCATCAATACCCTCTGTAAGTATCTTCTGTGCTACCTCACCCATAACACAGGCACTTGACGCAATAATGCCCTCACTGTGCTCTATCAGCCAAGATTTTTCAATACGCGGCCTGTAGTAAAAACCATCCTTGAATGCCCGAGAAAGAAGATAGTTGATATTTTTATATCCCTGCTTATTTTTTGCAAGAAGTATAAGATGATAGTATTTAGAATTCTTATCCTTTACAGATACATCATCTGTTACATATGCCTCCACACCAATAATAGGTTTTACCCCATAATTTTTCGCCTTCTGGGAAAACTCAACAGCTCCATACATTACACCATGATCAGTCACAGCAATGGATTTCATGCCCAACTCTGCTGTACGGGCAAGCAAATCATCTATACGAGAGGCACCATCAAGCAAACTATAGGCCGTATGCACATGAAGATGCACAAAGTCTTTAGACACGCTCAAGCTCCTCCCCAAGCAATTTCTTGACAGTAGCGGCAGGCACTTTTCCACCGAATGCCTTCATGCACTGTCCCATCAAGAAACCAAATACGGATTTCTTACCATCCTTGTACTTTTGAACAATGTCTGGATTTTTAGCCAGTATATCTCTAATGGTCTTTCGAATATCTTCTTCAGAAATACTGGGACCACTGAACTCAGCCTCATAAATCTCCTTAGGTTCCTTATTTTGCGATATAGCTTTTCTAATAATTTTCTTGGCAATGGAGTTATCGATCTTTCCATCACTAATGAGCTTATGTAGGTACACAACCCAATCTTTGTGCCTATCCTCCAGCGATAAACCAGATTTCTCCAATTGCCCTTTTATTTCATCAAGGTACATAGACACGGCAAATTTAGGAGGCACACCCTTTTCTATGAGATATTTTAGTGCCTTGTAAATCTCAGGAGAATATACAATAAAGCCGACCTTTTTCTCATCAATATTCCAAGAATTTACCTCTTTATACAGTTTGTGAAGATCATCAAATTCAGGTTCAATATCTATAACTTCCTGTTCGAGCTCAAACGGTGGAATATCTGGTTCTGGGAAATATCTATAGTCATCACTCGTCTCTTTCCTACGCATAACAAGGGTTTTTCCCGATGCCTCATCCCACATACGAGTCTCTTGATATATAGTCTCTCCTGTCTCAAGAGCATGAATTTGTCTTTGTATCTCGTATTCAAGGGCATCATGAATAGCTTTAAAAGAATTCATATTCTTAATTTCAACCTTTGTACCCAGTTTATCAGGTGCTGTGGACACCGATATATTAACATCTGCCCTCATCTCACCCTTTTCCATATTAGCCTCAGAAACCCCAAGGTAACGGGCAAGAGCCTGAAGGGTTTTAAGGTACTCTACCCCCTCATCGGGATCATGTATATCAGGATAACTAACAATCTCAGCTAATGGCACTCCACTTCTATTGTAATCAACCATGAGGAATGCATTTTCTCCCTGTCTACCAGTCTCGCTATCATAAAGAGTCTTCGCAGCATCTTCTTCTACATGTAGTCTAATAATACGGATTTTCTTGCCACTTTCAGCAAGTACAAGATAGCCATCCTCCATTAGAGGAGGTTCATGCTGTGTAATCTGATAACCCTTTGGGAGGTCTGGATAGAAATAATTTTTACGGGCAAATATCACGGTCTTGTTAATTTTTCCATTCAATGCTTTGGCCATTTTGATGGCATATTTGAATGCCTCCTTGTTAGGTACTGGTAACGCTCCTGGGTATCCCAAACACACAGGACATATATGTGTATTGGGTTCCCCTTCCTCTGTACTACAAGAGCAGAACATTTTTGTCTTTGTGGCAAGTCTTATATGAACTTCAAACCCTATATGAACATAGTATTCCACTGCCTTCACCTCCACAACCCCATAAGCTTATCTGCAACGGCCCAGACCTTTTCATCTTCGCCATACTTACCAATCACCTGTATACCAACAGGCAAATTGTCAACATATCCGGCAGGAATAGAAACAGCAGGCAAACCTGCCAGATTAACAGGTATTGTGTAAAGGTCTGCCTTATATACCTCAGACGGAGACATTTTCTGTCCTATCTTCCAAGGCAATTTCGGTGATGTTGGAACAAGAATAACATCAACCTGCTTGAAAGCCTCTTCAAAGTTTTGCATAATTCTATATCTCATAGCAACAGCCTTCTTATAAAAAGCATCCTGGTATCCCGCTGATAGCGCAAACGTACCTATCATAATCCTCCTTTTGACCTCTTTACCAAATCCTATGGTTCGTGTTCTCTTTACCATTTCTTTATACGTAGAAGCATCAAGAACTCGCCATGCATATCTCACACCATCATATCGTGCCAAATTGGCAGAAGCCTCAGCAGGAGCTATTAGGTAATAAGAGGCAATACCAGAAGCAATATCAGGCAGAGACACAGGTATCATCTGAAATTCCTTTGATGCCTTCATAATAGCATCATCCCATACTTTCATAACCCCGTCCTCTGCAGGATGATTGTCAAGTTCCTTCCAGACACCGATTTTTACTCCATCTATAGTTTCAAAAGCATCAAAAATATTTTTTACAGACAATTCTCTAGATGTAGCATCATATTTATCTTTACCGGCAATAACTCGGATAATAAGAGAAGCATCTTCCACATTTTTGGCAAGTACCCCTATCTGATCAAGGGAAGAAGCAAAAGCAACAAGTCCATAACGAGACACCATACCATACGATGGTTTTATACCAACAGTATCAGTAAATGACGCCGGCTGTCTTACAGATCCACCTGTATCACTACCTAGGGCTACAGGAACCATACCAGCAGCAACAGAGGCTGCTGAACCGCCACTAGAACCACCAGGCACCCTTTCAAGATCCACCGGATTATGAGTTGGACCAAAGATAGAAAACTCTGTAGTAGATCCCATGGCAAACTCATCAAGATTAGTTTTACCTATGATAATAGCCCCGGCTTCCTTCAATTTCCTTACAGCCGTTGCATCATATGGTGATGTAAACTCTTGAAGTATTTTGCTGGCACATGTAAGAGGCATATCTTTTACGGCAATATTGTCTTTAATGGCCACTGGAATACCGGCAAGTGGTGGTAGTTCCTCACCAGATTTATATTTTTCTGTCCACAATTCTGCTTCTTTAAGCAAAGTATCTGTCTTTTCCAAATGAGTAAAAGCATTAATCTTTCTTTCTTTTTGACGAATTGTCTCTAGTAATTCCTCCATGTATTCCAGTGGTGTTAACTCACCAGATATAAATCTTTTCCTCAGCTCTTTTATCGTCATTCCTCATCTCCTCCCCTAAGTGGTGGTACAAGTAAATATCCATTTTTCATAAGAGAAAATCTCATCCACAAATCATGGTAGTCCACCCTTCTTTCCGGTTCATCTTCGTGAAGTGTTGCCGGTAATGGAGGAATCTCATAATCAGGTGAAATATCACCCAGCATGTCAAAAACATCAAACATTTCTTCAAAATATGAAACAAATTCCTCTATTTCCTCTTCACTAAACTCTAGCATAGCCATGTCGGCTATCTTCCGCACAAGTTCTTTATCAACCTTTATATCCACTTTTTTCACCTCCATAGTCCATTGGAATAGATAAGTTTATACAAAAACCTGAATACATCTATTCGTAAATATTTTCCATGCTTAGACGGAATATTGACATATGGAAAATACCTATTTAATATATCAGACGTTAGATTGGCCTTCCACTCAACCCCACGCGGAACTTTCCCATGAAAATAACCACAAATATAAGGGACAGCCCACGAATGGGCATTATTTACCATGCAAGATTTGGTGGGAATATGAGATGCACGGGACAGTAAAATAACCAGTTCTTCCACAGTAATGGGTTTATACGGCATATAAGCCCCTTTTCCGTTCCCTTTGATAATACCCAATGATGTCAAACGGTGCATCCACACAATATAATTTAAGTAGTTAACATCTCTAAATGGGATAACTCCATCTGACAAATCCACTATCGAAAGCCCACTACGTGTGCCGACAACAAGATAGTGATTCCATACAGATATATCCGTGATAAAGTTAGATGTCACCATACCCTCAAAGGCAGAAAACACCCCCCAAATCTTTCCTCCTTTGTATAAAAATACTCCTTCATCTGTTCCGACAACAAGATAGTGTTGCCAACTATCAACATCCACAACTCCCATGTTATTGAAGAGGGAAATAGGTACCAATTTTTTCAGTTTTCTGTCCAGAAAAATCAAGTTTCCATTGTTTATAGCCCAAATACCACCCAGAGTTCCTACTATCCGAGTAGCACCATAATTAAGAGCGTGATATGCAACAATGACATCATCCTCATATTTCAAGACAGATTTAGTAGTTGATATATATATACCCCCATCGTAGTAATACTCATCATAGGCATATTCCCCTTTAGGGAGCAATAATCTCTTGAAGTATCCTGTGTAGGCATTGTATACATAGAGATATTTTCGAGTTAATATGAAATATTTGCCCCTACCATCTGTATCCACATCGACAATACTTTCTGATATAAATGAAGATATGTCTATTTGTTTCATAACACGACTAACCTTATTTCCCACATAAAAGCCAAGCACAGTACCAAGAGCTAACTTATCCCCTGTAATCCATGGTGCAATAGACAAAATAATTGAAGCATCTATAGATTTCCCATCAGCGGACATAAACTGAAATCTATACATAGAGTTTGGATTATTAAACCAATAAAGAGATTCTCCGTACTTAAACCATACAACAGATGTATTCTCAGGTTTAATATACGAAACCATATTATTGCGGACAGGCACATGAATCTCGAGAATTTGTTTAACATAAAACATATTCTCTACCATATACAAGCCTGCATTGCGAGAACCTGCTAAAGACACAACGATATTATCGTATCCATAAGGATACACAGCTGTTATTACATTACCAGAAGCGCCTATGGTAATCTTATATGCCTTTCCTCCAGAAGGTTTTATATATATATCATTTCCAGCAGTAGCAACAACATCTCCCCTAGGAGAAACAACTATATGTTCAATTTCACCGTAGAAATCAATATTGGAAATACGATTTACACTGGTATTAGGTAAATATACCTTGAAAGCTCCATGCTTAGTTGCAATATACAATGAAGTACCATACCTATATATATCATTAACTTTATCATTGAGAAGTATCCCTTTATAATGACAATCAACACCATAAACCCCAAGCCCATTATAGGTTGCAACATATATATTGTCACCGACAATCTGAATATCATTAATATAGGCACCGACACTAGCCTTACATGTCTTCCCCGTATGCTTATTTAGCAACCACATCTGCTCTGAAGAACCCACAGCAATATAATCGTCAGACACATCCAATGTCTGATATGCCCCAAGTGGTAACCCTTCATAATCTGAATAAGTTTGACTGACATGGTCACTCAGGTATACAACAGAAAGACCAGCTCCAGTTAACAAGAACAATCGGTCATTATCATCGCCGAAAACCTTTTTCACATAAATATCTGGTAAACCATAAGAAGTATCTACCGATCTGATTACATATCCAGACAAGTTAATTTTATAAGCACCATTGTCGGTAGCCAGCCATATCTCATTTTTAGGAGACACCCATATATCGTTGATACGGGTATACATACCAAACTTATATATACGGGCAACAGCATCGGGTACATATATATTAGCCAAGAGGAAGAGGAGGCTGAATAGCACTACCACTATCCTCTTCACCGTTCTCTTCTCCATGCTTACCCTCCCCTATGAGCCGTAAAAACTCATCTTCATTAATAATTCTTACTCCAAGCTTTAGTGCTTTATCATATTTGCTACCCGGGTTTTCTCCCACGACAACATAGTCAACCTTCTTAGATACACTACTTGCAACCCTGCCCCCAAGACTTCGAACAGCATCGGCAGCTTCCGTGCGTGACATACTCTTCAAACTACCTGTGAAGACAAACGTTTTACCAGATAGTTTTCCTTCCTTTTGTTCCTCTTTTAGCTTAACGCCTGCCTTCTGCAATTTATCAATGACTTCCCAAGTACCACTTTGCGAAAAAGTTTTAACAATAGCACCGACAGTTTCATCACCGACACCTTCTATGCTATATAACTTATTTATTATATCCTGAGTTTTCTGCCTGGCCATCTCACGCAGTTTTTTCCACCACTCTTCTGGAATATCTTCGGGCTTATCCGCAGATAACACCTCAAACCACGAGTGAAAATGTTTACGTAAGACTCGGGCAATATCGGTAGGCAACTGCTTCACATCTTCATCACTGATATATCCTCCCAGCTCATAAATGCTATGAAACTGCTCTGCTATCAGAGATGCAGTCTTCTGACCAACCAGAGGAATACCCAGAGCATAAATAAGCTTGTACAGAGGTCTACTTTTACTCTTCTCTATGGCTTTGAGAAGATTAGATGCAGATTTCTCACCCATACGCTCAAGGGACACAAGATCAGACATCTTCAAATAATATAGATCTCCCACATCTGATACAAGCCCCTTATCCACCAAAGTCTCTATGAGCTTCTCACCGAGTCCCTCGATATCCATACCATCACGAGAAGCAAAATGCTTAATGCGACCCTTTACCTGAGCAGGACAACGAAAACCGGTGCATTTATGATATGCCCCCTCTTTAACTACAGGAGCCCCACATACAGGACATCTATCAGGCATTTGGAAAGGCTTGCTATCTTTAGGCCTTTTATCCTTGACAACTTCCAGAACTTCAGGTATAACCTGTCCTGCACGATGCACAAGAACAGTATCACCAACACGAACATCAAGACGTTTAATTTCATCTTCGTTGTGTAGTGATGCCCGTGTAACAACAGCACCATCCAGCACAACAGGTTTCAGTATAGCGACAGGAGTCAACACACCTGTTCTTCCCACGCTAACAATAATATCTTCAACGACGGTCTCTTTAACCTCCGCAGGGAACTTGTAGGCAATAGCCCAACGAGGACTTCTTGCCTTAAAGCCGAGTATCTCTTGATAATCGATGCGATTAACCTTGACAACAACACCATCAGCAGGATAGTCAAGCTTATCTCGGTGTTTTGTCCAATAGTCACAGTACTCTATCACTTCCTCAATTCCCTTACACACCTTTGTATAAGGGTTAATCAAAAATCCTACGCTTTCAGCCCACTTGAGAAACTCATAATGTGTTTGAAAGCGAATGCCATCAAGCTCTCCAAAAGCGTACGGATAGAAAAATAAAGGTCTTTCTGCTGTTATAGATGGATCAAGCTGCCTAATAGAACCTGCTGCAGCATTACGCGGATTAGAAAACTCTTTTTCGCCTCTCTCACGTTGACGTTTATTAAGTTCCTCGAAATCCTTATACCGCATAAAAACTTCTCCACGCACTTCAACAACACGAGGAGGATTATCTGTCTTTAACCTTAGAGGAATAACTTTTATCGTCTTGACATTAGGTGTCACATCTTCACCCTCTATCCCATCACCACGAGTGGCTCCAAGCACTAAAATACCATTTTCATAGCGAAGAGATATAGCAAGTCCGTCAAGCTTGTGTTCACAAACATACTCTATATCTTCCTCTATGCCCAAAAGAGATTTGACTCTTTGGTCAAATTTTCTCAGATCATCAAAATCAAACGCATTATCAAGGGATAGCATAGGCACTTTATGCCTTACTGTTGGCAAATCTTTTCTTGGAGGAGCACCTACCCTATGGGTTGGTGAATCAGGTGTTTTGAGTTCGGGATATTTTTCTTCTATCTTCAACAGTAAATGAAACAACCCATCATATTCCTTATCAGAAATTATAGGATTATCCAATACAAAGTACTGTCTATTATGAAACTCTATAATTTCACGAAGCTTTTCAACATCTTCTTTCGATGGCTTTTTTCCTTCTTTCAAAAGCTTTGTCAGCTTCTCGTAGAGTTTCCTCCCTTCCTCTATAATCTCCTCTGCATTTTTCATGGCCTACGCCCCCTTTCATACCTCTACTTTATTCTACCCAAAAAGAGGAGAAGGACCCCTGGGGGTACGGGGTCCATTAGGGGGATGCATTTTCTTCCATCTGTGGAGAAGCGGGGGACACTTCTCCTCAGGGGGTAAAGATATACTACCAAGTCTTAAAAATGTCGTCAAGGGTATTTACTTAATGTTTTCTAAAAGTTTGGCGGAGGGGGCGGGACTCGAACCCGCACGGCCTTCATAGGCCTACACCGGATTTCAAGTCCGGCTCCTTAGCCAGTTCGGTCACCCCTCCGCAATAGGTAGACCATGGAGTATTATATAACAAAAAGGCACCTCTCGGAAGGGGGAATATCTATGAAAACTGCATTTATCAGTAAGAGTAGCATAGCCCATAACCTCGGAGAAATTCGCAAACTCACATCATCTGAGATACTCGCTATGGTAAAGGCAGATGCATATGGTCATGATGTCCACATTGTTGTGCCGACACTACTCGATCTTGGCATTAAGAGATTCGGTGTTGCAACACTACAAGAAGCCCTGACCGTATCGCGACTTGGAGCCAAATGGATACTGATTATGGGCACAACCGACCATTACGAACCAGATGTTTTAGACGAGTTGGCCTTAAAAGGAATACGCATTGTTATCAATAATGAGGAATTTGGACGCTTCATACTTGCAAACACTAAAAAATTAAAAGCCCATCTTATGATAGATACAGGCATGCACAGACATGGCATACTACACTCCAACATAGATTCCATAAAGAAACTACTTACCACATTCCCAGGCAGGATAGAAGGCATACTAACCCACTTTGCCAAAGCCGATAGCGATGAAGAGGTAACACGCACACAGATAAACAGATTCATGGCCGTATTAAACGAAATACCCCGCGATGACTTAATCGTCCATGCTGCCAACAGTAGTGCCCTTTATAAATACCCAGAAGTGCACTTTGATATGGTCAGACCAGGGGTAGCCATATATGGGTACAGTGAAGTACCAGAATTTGATACCAAACTAAAAAGAGTTATGCGTGTAGAAGCTACAGTATCAGATATCAGGGAAATACCACCTGGAGAAGGAGTATCTTATGGATGGCGATTTATAGCCGATAAGCCAACCAAAGTAGCTACAGTATCTATGGGATATGCCGATGGATACAAGCGAATACTCAGCGGTAAAGTCTGGGCTGGTATCAAAGGAAAAACTGCCAGACAAATAGGTAGTATAGCTATGGATTTTTCTATGTTTGATATAACAGATATAGAAGGTGTAAAAGTTGGAGACAAGGTTGTAATTATGGGAGATTGGGAAGAAGGCAGCATATGGGCAGATGACATAGCCAATCTCGCAGGCACCATACCCTATGAAATACTTGTATCATTTGGGAAACGGGTGGAAAGGAAGGAGATAGAGTGAAGGTCATATCGAGTAAAGATAATCCAACATACAAAGAGATAAAGAAAATTCTGACATCCTCATCTTATCGCAAAAAGACAGGACTAACGATCGCCATAGGTAAAAAAATAGTAGATGATATAGTTACCAGTACACTGTCCACAGATGTTAAATATATTGTGCTTACTGATGAAAAAAATGCTCAACTCTATGAAGATTTCAATCCTATACTACTTAGCCCTAAACTGGCTAAAACACTTGACGATGTCATGGCAGATCAAGGCATAATGGCAGTGATAGAAAAACACTACACTTCTCTTGAAAGACTACCAGATAGAGGACCTTTTCTTGTACTTGACGGAGTGTCGGATCCCATAAATGTTGGTACACTTATTCGCACGGCAGTAGGACTCCAGTATAAGGCCATATTGGTAGGAGAAGGAACAGCAGATCCACTATCCCCTAAAGTTATACGATCATCAGCAGGATACAGTCTATTTATCCCTATATTCAAAGGAAGAAACAAAGAGATTTTCAAAGCATTAAAAGAAAGAACCATAAAAATCATTACAACTTATATCCACCAAGAAAACTGTAAGCCAACATTTAATATGAAACTTGATGACTTTGCACTATGCCTTGGTAGTGAGGGAAGAGGACTTTCCGATATATGGAAAGAATATCCCGATACCTTAAATCTACTACTAAAATCGTCAACCATAGATTCATTTAATGTAGCAGTAGCCGGCAGCATACTCATGTATATTCTAAAAACAGGAGGTGAACTCTGTGGGTAAGATTGCATTTGTAGGAGGAGGAACAAAAGGTATAGGTAAAGCCATCGTCAAAACACTGATAGATAAAGGCTACAAGGTATATACAGCATCCAGGAGTGAAGATAACGTCAGGAAACTAATCGCAGAAATACCCGGTGTTATAGCTTATACAGGAGATCTATCAAAGAAAGGAGATATTGACCGGATATTCAATGATATCTTAGAAAAGGAAGAACATATCGACATATTGGTCAATAATCTTGGTGGTCCACCACCTGGCAACTTTGACGACATAGATGACCAGACATGGATAAAATCATTCGAGCTCACATTTCTCAGCAAGGTAAGAATGATCCGAAAAGTACTTCCTGGTATGAAACAGCAGAAATGGGGACGCATCGTCAATATGGAATCAGTCTCTGTAAAAATGCCATATCCTAACCTGCTAACATCAAACGCCATTAGACCATCTGTGGTGGGACTATCAAAACATCTGGCTTTTGAACTGGCCCCCTACAACATTACAATTAATACTATCGCTACAGGACTTACAGCAACACAGCGCATGGAAAACCTTATAAACTATGCAGCAAAACAGAAAGGTATAACATATGAAGAAGAGGAAAAACTCCGCGTTCAAGATGTACCTATGGGTAGGTTGGCAAAACCTGAAGAAATTGCTGCAGCCGTTGCATTCCTTGTCTCTGACGAAGCATCTTTTATCACAGGGACTGTAATACCGGTAGATGGTGGTTGGGTCAAATGCACATTATAGCCAACGGCAAAGGGCAAACAGGGTTATTCCCTGTTTGCCCTTATTCTTTCAAGAATCTTCATTGCTTCGTCTACACTATCAGCAATATATACTCCACCGGCAAGACGATAATCAAGGGAATCTCCGCCAAGGGTTGTGTCTTCTTCCAGTATCTTAATAATTCTATCGGTCCATCCTCCGGTACCCCTCATGAGTATAAGTGGCTTTCTATACGAATAGGCCATAAATATCTCGACAGAAGTACCGGCTGCACCACCAATAGATATTACAGCATTGGCAGAGTTAAGAAGTACACCAGACCTCATAGCCATATCAAGACCAGTAGAAATTTCTATAGCATAAGGAGTAATACCACCAGAAGCATAAGGGGTAATACCAATAACAATAGAACCCTCTTCTGCGGCTCCCTTACTAACAAGATGCATGACTCCGTCACGTCCTCCAGTTAGCACCACATATCTTTCTCTCCCTAGCGCCTTACCTATACTAAGGGCTATATCGGCAACATGCGAAACAGGTGGCTTATCAATATCACCTGCATAACCGATAACAGCTACCTTAAACATGTCTCTATACATACAATCATCTCCTTAAATATCAGACGAGTAACTCTCAAGGCTCATTCGAGCATAATCCAAAGCAACCTTAACACTCTCTACAAGATCCATACCCATTAGCAGATGATGATAGATAACGGCAGCAGTAAAGGTATCTCCTGCTCCTGTATCATCTACATAATCATGAACAGGAGCAAAATGCACATTGGTAATCTGACCTCTATGCCAAATCGATATACTGCTGTGACTTGTGCCTATAAGGATATCCTTAGGTCTCATATCTCTTATAAGCTCTACCTCGTCTTTATTAAGCACAGCCATATTGACTTTTTCGACAACATGAACAACAGGCTCTAACTTTTTGGGAGAAGCTGGTACCAAAACCGAAAATACGTGTCTTTCTTGAGCCTCCATAACAATTTTCTCAACAAGCTCCGGGGAAAGATTTGTATCAAATACCCATATACTGGCATCTGTAATAAAGTCTTTGATATCATCCCATGTAATTTCATAGGCGGGATTTTTTCCTGCCACCCCAATAATTGTCTTACCGTGATTATCAAGCACACCAACATACGTTCCAGTATAACCTTTATCTACAACGTACACATCTACATCTTGCTTATCCAAACTCGCCCTAATTGTCAGTCCCCATTCATCTGTACTAAATGATGTTATAAGTGAAACAACAGCTCCAAGTGTTGCCAGTGTAGATGTAATGTTCCTGCCTACTCCACCGGGAGTAATATACACTTCACCAGGATTGGAATTGCCAAGCACAGGAGGAACACTACTTCTACCCTTTATATCTATATTGCTGCCCCCAATAACAAGAATAGGTGTAACATCCATTGCCATTGCCATCACCTTACAAGAAACGTGCTATAGCACCGGCAACACGGGCATTGTTTACCAGCAGGGCTATATTTGCCTCTACAACTTTTTCGCCAAGGATATCTGCAATACGAGAAAGCAAGAATGGTGTTACATCCTTACCAGTAACCCCTTTTTGCTCCATCTCGTCAAGCACACTCTCCATAATATTTTCCATTTCCGATTGAGGTATAGCCTTATCTTCCGGTATAGGGTTAGCAAGGAGCACGCCTTTGTCCAGATTTACACCTTTATGAACTCTCCAATACGCGGCCACTTGGTTAGGTGTTTCAAAACGATGACGAAGCTGAAGCAAGGTTTTTCCCGTATAAAATGCAGGAAAAACATTGGTCTGATAGCCTAATACAGGGACACCTAAAGTTTCAAGATACTCTAATGTTTTAGGTAAATCAAGAATGCTCTTAGCACCTGAAGACACAACCATAATAGGTATCGTTGCCAGTGCATACATATCTGCAGAAATATCCCATGTCTTCTCCACATGACGGTGTACACCGCCAATACCACCAGTAGCAAACACCTCTATACCAGCTTTATGAGCTATCCACATTGTGGCGCTAACAGTGGTACCAGCATTCCACTTTCCATACACAGCCAGCGGAATATCCCTTATAGAAACCTTTTGTCGCCCATCTACTGTACCAAGCATTTCTATTTCATCAAGAGTCAAACCAATCTTAATAATTCCGTTAACAATACCTATTGTAGCCGGAATAGCCCCTGATTCCCTAACAGCCTTTTCCATTTTGACAACAGCCTCTACATTTTTAGGATATGGTAAGCCATGTGTCAAAACCGCTGTCTCCAGTGCTACAACATGAGACTTTCCTATTACTTCCTCGGAAATATATATATGCATACAATCACCTCCCTACAGTCTTCTTTACAAATCTTTTAATACTACGCACAAGCGTTAGTACAATGTCCCTATACATACCCATGCGCATCTTTACTCCCTCTTTTAATCCGTATTTTTCTTCTTTCATAACCTGAGCTACTCCCCAAAGCTTGACATATTCCACCTTAAGGTTGTGCTCCTTAGCAAATCGCTTAAGTCCTTCCTCGATACCATATCCACTAACGTCACCATATTCCTCAAAAAATTTACGGAGTGTATCCACTTTCATAGCCCTCTGGCCCGATATATGGGGAACAAGACTTTGAGCAAGATGGGTGGCAACACGACCACCAAGCAAAAGGCCTATTGTCATATCAGCCCTACCCCTCAGCACAGGTTCAAGAAGGTCATAAACATGTGAAGGATGCAAACCTGTTAAATCTGCATCAAACAAGACAACATATTTGCAGTGATGAACATACCTAGAAGCTATCTGCAAGGCGTGTGCCTTACCCACATTCTCAGGAAGCACTAAAACTGCGGCTCCTGATATAGCTGCATCAAGTGAAGTTTTATCCGTGGAACCATCATCAACAACAAGTACATAAGGGAAAAGGTGTCTGAGCACCTTAACAACCTCAGACACCCTTCCCTCCTCATTAAACGCAGGAACTATTGCACATACCTTTTTTGACTTAATATGTAGATTATCATTGTCCATAGATCTTTTCCCTCAAGAAGGGAACAATCTCATCTTTAGATACTTTGAAAACCTCGCCAGTTTTTCTATCCTTGATTTCATACTCCCCTGAAGACACTGTCTTCTTCGATACCACGATTCTAAACGGTATACCAATAAGATCAGCATCTTTGAACTTGACACCCGGTCTAAGGTCTCTATCATCAAGGATCGTCTCTATACCGGCATCTGTGAGTGCCTTATAAATCTCTTCTCCAACGGTCATAATATCGTCTTTTTTAACATCAAGAACAGTAATAATTACATGATATGGTGCCACAGATATAGGCCATATAATACCGTTTTCATCGTGGCTTCTCTCAACAATAGTAGCCATTACACGGCTAATACCTATACCATAGCATCCCATAATATACGGCTTACGCTGACCATTTTCATCAAGATACGTAGCCCCCATAGGTTCACTGTAGCGTGTTCCCAAATTAAAAATATGGCCAACCTCTATGGCTGTATACCTCTTCAGTGGAGCGCCACATACAGGACAAGCATCTCCATCGTTCACCTGTCTAATATCCACATACTCCACATCAAACTCATCTATGTTGAAGTGAATATAGTGGTAATCTGTTTCGTCGGCACCGATAACACCATCTTTAACATCCTGAACAGACTCATCGGCAATAATCTTGATATCTTTATCTTTTACAGCATACGGGGAAATGTATCCTTTCACAAGTCCCATTTCGTCAAGTTCATCGGGAGTAAGAAGTCTCACTTCCGAGGCGTCAAGAACCTTGGCAAGTTTTGTCTCGTTAACCTCATAGTCTCCTCTGATAAGCACCATAACAATCTTGCCATCTACCATGTAAAGCATAGACTTAATAATACGAGAAGGTTCAACGCCTAAAAACTCTGCCAGCTGCTCTATTGTATGGGTACCTGGTGTGTGAACCTTTTCTATAGGCTTATCTGATGGCGGATAATCAACTTTCTTATAGGGGGCATGTGCTACTTCTATAGTAGCCTTGTATCCGCACTTTTCACATTTTACAACTTCACTTTCTCCATATTCAGCAGGTACCAAGAACTCATGAGACATCTTACCACCAATAGCTCCACTATCAGCTTCAAATGCCTCGGCATCAAGCCCTACTCGGCGGAATATATTGCTATATGCCCTATACATATCATCATATGTTTTCTTCAAATCATCTACAGATGTATGGAAGGAATAGGCATCTTTCATAATAAATTCCCTTCCTCTAATAACACCAAAGCGCGGTCTTAGCTCGTCTCTAAACTTTGTATTAATTTGATAGAAAATCACAGGTAGTTGTTTATATGAAGACACATTATCTCTCACAAGGGCCGTTATCTGCTCTTCATGGGTTGGTCCAAGACAGAACCATCTTCCCTTACGGTCTTTTGTCTTAAACATCTCATCACCATAAAGGTCCCAACGGCCTGTTTCATCCCACATCTCCTTGGGCATCAAAATAGACATCAGCACCTCTTGTCCGCCAATGGCATCCATCTCTTCTCGGACAATGTCTTCAATCTTTTTCAAAACACGCCATGCCAGTGGCAGATATGCATAAATACCAGCAGATATCTTACGAATGTAACCAGCTCTTACAAGGAGCTTATGAGAAATAGATTCTGCATCGGCAGGATCTTCCCTTAGTGTCGGAATCAGCATTCTTGACATTCTCATAGGTTATACCTCCTCCTCAAGAATTTTATCTATTTCCGTTGTAATTATTTTCATTATATCTGTATCACTATCAAAATGGAAAGTGCGGTAAACTTTGCCCTTTTTAAAGAGCACTGCTTCACCAGGACCACCGAATGCAATACCCACATCGGCTTCTCTGGCCTCACCTGGCCCATTAACGGCACATCCCATTACCGCAACGGTAATATGCTTTCTTATATGTGCATATTTATCTTCTATTTTCTGGGCTATCTCCCATACAGGACCTGTACTTCTGGCACATTTAGGACATGAAACAATGGTTAGTCCTCTGCACTGGCCTATAGATGCACATAGTATCTTCCACGCCACTTTAACCTCCTGCCAAGGCTCAGCAGAGAGAGAAACCCTTATGGTATCTCCTATACCCTCTCTTAGGAGATAACCCAGTGCATAAGAAGACTTTATAGTACCATCAAGAAGTGTACCAGCTTCTGTTACACCGATATGAATAGGACCATTAAACCACTGGCTAAGAGATTTGTTGAGATCTATGGTTTCATTGGGCGTTGAAGATTTAATAGAAATGACAATATCCTCAACTCCAACATCGTTTAGCATGTCTACATCTTCACGGGCTATTCGAAGAATCGCCTCTTTAACATCTTCACCAGCTTTTATACGCTCTCTTGGCAAAGAGGCCATATTATAGCCCAACCTTATAGGTAGTTTCTTTTCCGCAATAAGTTTCAGGGCATCTTTTACCCTCTTTACTGCTATGGTTCCAGGATTCCAGCGTATTTTATGCACACCAGCTTCCACAGCTAATATAACTTGACGAGGGTCATAATGGATATCGGCTACAATAGGTACAGGTGAATGATTTACAAGCCACTTTAGATGTTCAAAGTCATCAGGACTGGGAAAAGATACCCTTACAATATCCGCCCCGGCATTTACAGCATCAATTAAATCTCTAAGATTACCCTCCCTATCAGCAAGCGGACGCCAAAGCATAGTTTGAACAACAACAGGATGCTTTCCGCCAATAGGAACGTCACCAACATAGACAACCTTTTTTGAAAACATACTATAGCCCACCACCAATAATGGCAAGTATATCCTTAAATGTCACAAGAACAAGTAGTGCCAGCAGTGCATAAAAGCCATACATGTGGATTTTTTCCTCTACCTTTCTACTAATCTTCAAACCAAAGAGAGACAATATTGCAAATACCAATCTACCACCGTCAAGAGCTGGTAAAGGCAAGAGATTTGTAAGCCCTAATGCTATAGTAATAAGGGCGCTCATATTAATAAAAGAGGATAACTTAAGAATAAATGATACCCGTGCAGACAATGCTTCGCCCATAATTGCAACAATACCTACAGGTCCAGAAACATACTTAAGACTAATACGACCTGTAATCATGAGCCAAAGCCCTTTAAAGAACAACACAGTGGTAGCCCATGTCTTTTGTAGCCCTTTCCAGATAGCGGTAATGACATTGTATCTCTCTATCTTTGCAGGACTCTGAGGCACAAATCCCAAGACGTATGAGTCTTTATCTTTGACAACATCTATTTTAACAGATATCTCTTTACCATTTCTCATAATACCTAAGGTGTAGGAGTACCTCTCACCGGTAGCTGTCTTCATAATATATTCATAGACCTCATTAAATGAGGATACAGGTTGACCATTAATGGAAACGATTTTATCCCCCTTTTGCACCTTTCCATAGGCTGGAGAATCTTCCATAACATCACCAACAACAGGAGGATAATAGAGTGCTACTCCAATAATATATCTACCATCACTTGTCTGCGTTGGAGTAACAGTAAACATCAATTCTTTTCCTTTACGCTCCACCTCAACATTAACAGAACGAGGAGGTTCATAATTCATCATCATATAAGAGGTAATATCGGTAAATTGCTTAATAGGATGTTTATCAATACTGACTATCTTATCTCCCGTTCGTATGCCAGCTTTGTAAGATGGGGAATCTTTGGGAACATATACCACAGCAGGATAGTAAACATTACCAATAATAAAAACCAAAGCAAATAGCACTATACCCAAAAGTATGTTAGATAAAGGTCCCCATATCAGCGTGTTAATTTTGGCCCCTATAGGGATATCCTCTCCTTCGTATTCCGGATCCTCCAACTCTTTTATCATGACATAGGCTCCAAGAGGAATTAATCTTATCTCGAAAATATCTTTCTTGTATATAAGGGGACCAAAACCAATGGAAAACTCTTCTACAGTTAGTCCACTTTTAACTGCGGCAAGATAATGGCCTGTTTCGTGAATGGTTACCATAATAAGCAACGCAATAATCGCCAGCAGTATATTCATATTGCTACCTCCTTTGCTCTCTCTTTCATCTGTCTATACCAGAATATTCTCTCTTCCGGTTGATAAGGTATATTATTCTCTGAAAGAGTATCTATTATCTTCTCTGCCAGCCAAGGCATTTGAGAAAATCTTATTTCTTCTTTCATGTACCTCTCAACAACAATATCATCTGCTATGAGATATAGCATATACAGTTTTTTATCGTCTGTATTCAACACATCTATAGCCAGTTTATACATGCCATACTTGTCTGTGGGAATGTCTTCAAAGTGCAGAGTTTGCCCATGCCAACTAATGGGCTTTAGCAAAGACTCTTTAAGATCGGGATATGTCAGTGAAAACTGTATTGGAAGAAGCATAGAGGGTTTATATGCTCCCATAAGTGTAAAGTTATCGTGGAGTACAACCATGGCGTGGACAATAACCTCTCTATGCATTACCGCTTTCAGTTTAGAAGGTGGAATATCAAATAGCACCCGAGCCTCTAAGAGCTCTATACCCTTATTAGCCAAGGTCGCAGAGTCAACGGTAATCTTGTATCCCATACTCCACACAGGATGTTTTAACGCATCCTTTGGTGAAAGGTTATCTATCTCGTTAAGTGATAAATCTCTAAAAGCCCCTCCTGATGCTGTAAGATACACTTCTTTCACCAAAGAAATATATGGTTTCATCAGCATGTATACAGTTGCATGTTCAGAATCTACAGGATACAAGTTTTTCCACCTGTATGGGGCAAATAAATCATGTCCTAAAACAAGCATCTCCTTGGTGGCAATGGCAACACGTTTGCCATCTTCCAAAAGCTTTAAAACAAAGGGCATCTCAGATACATCTGATGTTGCTACCATGATGGCATCGGCAGAATATACCGCTTCCTCAAATGCTTTCCTATCAAAATTACCATATGGCGAATAGATAACACCAATACCAAGTGTATCTTTCAAAGCTTGTAGTTTCTCTATACGTCTGCCGGCAGATGCTGCTACAATATCACAACCAAGGTGCTGTGCCACCTGCACAGTTTGAGAACCAATAGAACCGGTAATTCCCAATATCGCCAGCTTACATTCTGACACTGCCAATCACCTGCTCTAAA
>JAADFF010000048.1 GCA_013153035.1 Dictyoglomota bacterium
ACATCCTTCCCACCAAGATAAGGTATATATAGGAATGTGGCAGAAGAAGAAGATCGGGCGATGGCAGTGGTGGTGGGAATTAACTGATGAAAATCCCATATATATAGGCTCAACAGCCACTGCAGATGTTTATTCACAATATATTTTAAAAACACCTGAATCAACAGATACCAAAAATGTTATTTCGGACGAAAACGGATACACATATGTAGAATTTGATAACATCAATAAATCTACAGACAATTTAGAACTTTATTCTGTCTTAGGTAGCAATAATAAATCTTGTCCATATTGTGAAAATTCCAATCCAGATAGCGAAACAGCAACTATGGCATACCGCTACGACACTCTTCAAAGATACACCGTGTGGTTCAACAACGACGATATATACGGCTTAAGGTTCTCTCCTATACTAACTATCTCACCATCTACAACATGTATCTCTTCTTTAAGAGAACTTACTATTCAAGTATTAAAGGATGATTGGTCTTATTTTTATACAAGCGAATGTGATAATTTTGATCAAGTTGCATTTACGATAAATTTAGCAAATAACTACTTAACCACATACTCGCAGCCGGATTACATTATTGATGTATTTAAAAGTGAAATATACATAGATACATGGGGATACACTATCTTCGACTCAAATTGCAATGAAATAGCTACATATTATCTTGATTCCAAAAACATATCAACAAACAACAACGGAATGATTACATCTATAACTATCCCCAATATATCTCTTTCGGATCTCTCCAATCTCAATAAAACTGGTCCTTTTTACGCATGGGTTAAGTTTAAACCAACCGAAGATTCTGCAGATGATATACATGTAACACTAACTATTACGGCAACATACGAGGCTAACCCATAAAGTGTCACAAATACATGGTTTTGTGCGTATATATACTTGGAGGTGGTAGTATGAAAGTTATACGATACGTTGCTATACTCTTAGCAATAACAACCCTTGTATCCATGCCAATCTCTCAAGCATCATCACTGTGGAATTTTACATATGATGAAAGCGGAGACGATGCCTATTTATCTATAAGCTACAGCGATGGCTATGTCATAGCAACAGGCTATAGCATGAGTCAGTACCCTCAGATAGATGTTTGGACTCTCTTAGGCAAAAAGATACTTAGTAAAACACTACTACCCGATAGTGGCGCTATAGGCATTGCCTCAATAGAACATAGCGGCTACATATATACCACAGGTGCGGTAGACGATGGATACAACGCCAGTGATGTTTTTCTTGCCAAAGTAAATGTAAAAACAGGAAAAACAATATTCCTAAAAACATTCGGTGGAAATGGCACAGATGAGCCTCGTGGTATCGATTACCTCGATGATAATCTTGTCGTTATAGGTAACACAAACTCTACCTCTGGCACATTTACATGCGGGGAAGATGGAGAAGGATTTGTGTCCATGTTTGACACAAGTGGAAATCTTTCATGGTCTGAATGCATACATGTAGGTGATAGTACAGAGCTTAGTGACATATTTGTAAAAGATGGATATATATACATTATTGGTAGCACCTCTTCCGAATTTCTTACAGACATACTGGTCATGAAACTTGACAAAGAGGGCAATATTATATGGAAAAAAACACTTGGCGGAAAGGACTACGATTACGGTTATGGTATAACAGGTGATAGCACAGGACTGTACATAGCCGGTACAACATTCTCAGGAGATATAAAGGGATTTCACGGAAAAGACGGTATATCGTCTGATGGTCTTGTTGCAGCACTGACATACGACGGAAAGCTGAAATGGATAAAACCGCTGGGAGGCCTTGCAGATGATGAGCTATTTGATATCACAACAACATTTTTAGGACCCGTTGCTGTTGGATACACCACCAGCAAAGAGATAAAAGGATATTCAGGTAGTGAAGATTTTTATATAGCTTCCCTAACAGAATATGGCAAAGTAAGATATGAAAAGGCATGGGGAGGTTCTTCCACAAAAGAAGAACTTTGGGCCATATCTTCATCACCATATGATATTTTATTCACAGCAGGTTGGACATATACCGGCAAAATTGTGTACGGCAATGTATCGGGTATGGATGAAGATGGGAAGATTATAGAGCCTACATTTCCATACAACAATGCCATTACACTAAGAATATGGAATAGCAGTTATCTCAAGGGAAATAAAGTCTCTCATATGGACAAAGGGGTATTTCCATTTATAGACCCAAGATATAGTAGAAGCTTGGTACCTATAAGATTTGTAGCAGAAGGACTTGGGTACAAAGTAGACTGGGATAAACAAAACCGTATTGTCACCATAACAGGAGGAGGTAAAATAATAAAGCTCTACATGAAAGATGCACTAACCAGTAAAACATCTTTCAGTGTAAGAAAACCCACAGGGGAAAGTATTACTATGACAGTATACGAAGGATCTCAAGTAGCATCTGTAAATGGAAAGAATATTACACTTTCGGCTAAACCCCTCATATACGAAAACCGAACATTCGTACCAATCAGATTCATATCTGAGACAATGGGTAGCACTGTGAAGTGGATACCACCAGACGGGGTAAGAATTATTCCTTAATAAATAAAAGAAGGGGACCTCTGAATGGTCCCCTTCTTTGCTTATCTACACCTATTTATACTACTATTAACCATTTATGCAATTTCAGGCTCTGCCTCGTAGCCAAGGTCAAATGCCTTGAAGTTCAGATCGTGGAGTTTCGCTGGGAATATTTCCTTAATAGTATCTTTGATATCCTCAGGCTCAAATGGCAAAAGGCCAAGCTTAATAGCGGCACCAACCATGACAGTATTAACAGCAAGTGCACTACCAGCCTTCAGTGCTAAATCCTCAGCTGGAATACCTATAAGTTTGATATTTCTCTCAGAAAGCCAAAACTTAATTTCATCCCACGATGGATACTCATAAAGCCCCATAGAAACCTGTACAGGTGGAATTTTCTTTGTATTGACAATGGCAACACCGCCATCTTTAACAAAGTTGATATATCTCATAGTCTCTACTGGCTCAAATCCAAGAATAAGATCTCCCATACCATCAGGTACACTACCGCCATAAACAGTCTCACCAAATCTTACAAAGGCTACAACACTGCCAAATCTCTGGGCAAGACCATGAATCTCTCCGGCTCTAACCTTGTATCCCTTTCTCAGAGCAGTCTGGGCAAGGAGATGCTCAGCTGTGAGAATACCCTGACCACCTACACCAGATATTACAACATTGAATTCCACTGCTGCCACCTCCTCTTGTTCTCTTCATCAAGGACATCATACTTTCTGCCACCATCGGGCAGTTTTTCATAAATGGCATCAAATGGACATACCTGAGCACAGCCAGAGCATCCCCAACACATAACCTCGTCTATTACAGCCACATTCTTTTCCTTATCAAAGGAAATAGCCGGACAACCATGGGCATTAATACAGACCTTGCAACCGGTACACTTATCAGGATCAACCTGATAAAGTGGCCAAGACTCGCCTTTCTTCCTCTGAATACGAGTCCTGAGAAGAGAACATGGTTGTCTAGAAACAACAACAGCTACCTGATGTTTATCTGCCTCTTCAAGCACCTTGAGAAGCTCTGGAATATCATAAGAATCCACAACAGCAACATAATCTGCACCCATAGCCTTGGCAATCTCGGCTATATCAATAAACTTGGTGGGCTCCATTGTAGCTGTTAGTCCTGTAGAGGGATCAGGCTGATGACCTGTCATAGCAGTAATACGGTTATCAAGTACAACAACTGTCATAGGTGCTTTATTATATACGGCATTGGCAAGGGCAGATAGACCTGTATGGAAGAATGTAGAGTCACCAATGATGGCATAAACTCTCTTGTCTTTCTGAGCATGTGCCATACCGGTACCAAGACCTATAGATGCACCCATAGAAACAATGGTATCCATTGTCTCAAGAGGTTTTAGTGCACCCAGAGAATAACAGCCAATATCACCTGTATAAATACCTTTGCCTTTGGCATTACGCTTAATAGCATAGAATGTGTTTCTATGCGGACATGCAGGACAGAGTGTCGGTGGTCTTGGTGGCAATTTTTCAGATACCTTTTTAAAATGCTCATCAATGGCAGCAAAGTCTACATCATGCTTCATACCGAGATACTTCTCAAGAGCCTCTATAATACGGCGTGTTGTCATCTCATAGATACGAGGAATGTAGTCTTTGCCGTGTATCTCCACATTAATACCCTTATCGTACACAAGAACTTTAATCTGGTTTTCAACAATAGGCTCAAGCTCTTCAATAACAAGCACTTTTCCTCCCTCAAACTTTCTGAGGAAGCTTTCCACTTTCTTTAGTGGTAGAGGGAATGGTGTACCTATCTTGAGTATAGAAACCTTATCTTCGATACCAAGCTTGTGAAGGGCTTCTTTCAGATAGACATAGGAGATACCAGATACAATAATACCTATCTCTCCACTACCCTCTTCCCAGTTGAATGGTGCATTTTCCAGAATTTCTCTTGCCTTTTCTATACGCTCAAGAACCTCTGGATGCATTCTTCTGGCACGAGATGGAAGTACAACATATTTCTCTGGATTTTTCTCGAAGTGTCCCCAGAGTCTTACGGCATTTTTCTTGTTCTCCGGAAGATCACCAATCTTAACATCTGCCCTTGTATGACTGACCCTTGTTGTAGGACGAAGCATAACAAGAGAACCGACCTCTTCAGAAAGCTGGAAAGCATACTTTGTCATCTCAAGGGCTTCCTGTGGATCCATAGGATCAAGCACAGGAACATTGGCAAACATGGCATACATGCGGTTGTCTTGCTCATTTTGAGAAGACCACATGCTGGGGTCGTCGGCGGTCACTACAACCATACCGCCCTTTGTTCCCTGATACGCAGCAGACATAAAGGAATCTGCTGCAACATTGAGACCAACATGCTTCATGGTGACAACAGACCTGAGTCCATTCCACGATGCGGCAAGAGCCACCTCAAATGCAACCTTTTCATTGGTAGAATATTCAGCATAAAGTCCAACTTTGGGAGCTACCTCTGAAAGAACCATAAGAATTTCAGATGATGGAGTACCGGGATATGTGCTGGCAACGGCAGCATCGGCCTCAAGAACACCACGGGCAATGGCCTCATTACCCATTAAAAGAAGTCTTTCCCCGGGCTCACCGAGGATTGTGCCTATGCGGGCCAAGAGAACATCCCTCCCTTCCCTAAATATGAGGAATAACCTACACTTTCATTGTATCATAAGCATAGGCTATGCATAAAAACATTGAATATAAAGGAGGTATATGCGATGGAAAAGGAATACATACTTGACCTTGTAGAGTTTGGAGCAAAGGTAGCCGATGTGTGTGAAGAGGGCGTTATCAGCTATTTTCAGCTCGACAGGAATAGTGAAGAAGATTTAGAATTTGCTAAAGTCATAGGCTATGAAACAGCACGCCGTGTTGTGGCAGATATTCTTGATGGCAAAATAGACATAGATGTAACGGCAACCGATGAAGATACGGTAGCCATCATAGAGGACACCATCATGAAACATCTTAATGAGGTTGTTAAAGAAATGGGACAGAGGTGAGAAAGGTGATATTTGCCTTTACATCGGACATACACATTCCCATGTATGCCCGTGATGCCTACCATATGCTCACACTACCACTGCCGAAAATAGATGTACTTTTTATTGCCGGGGACCTTACCAAGAAGGCCGTCTACCAACCTTTTATAGAGTGGTATGAAAAGATGATGCATGTGTGGAAGCCATCTCTTGTCATCGCCGTGTGGGGCAATGCCGACAAGGAACTTGTAAGAAAACACCTGCCGGAAGCTCTTCCTGATATTATCTTTTTAGAAGATGAAACATACACTCTAGGGAACTTCACCATCATAGGCACAGAAGGTGTACTCGATAGACCTACAAGCTGGCAAATGAGAAATATACCTGACATACAGGAGCGGTATGAAAAGCGCATAGAGTGGATAAAGCAGGCTGTAAAAGAGGCCAAAACACCATACACAATACTGTTGAGCCACTATGGTGTATGTGGAAACACCATTGAAGAAACCCACGATAAGGGTGGGTTAACAAGCATGCGGCTGTGTGATGCCCTCAGAGACAATCCCCCTACTATTACCATTCACGGACATAGTCACCATGCCCGGGTATGGAAAACAGAAAATCCATTCCTCATATACAATGTGGCACTACCTATACACGGCAAACCCTTACTTATTGATGCCGATACACTGGAAGAAGTTCAGGTGGGACTGTTCGCATGAAAAAGGCTATAGGTGTACTGGGCACCATGAGTGGTGCCGGCAAAACAACACTGTCTTTACTGCTCATACGATATATGAAAAAGTTTCTTCATCTCGATGTAGTGCCATTTAAGGGGCAAAATATGTCGCTTAATGCCAAGGTGACCCCAGAAGGTTATGAGATGTCTTCTGCCCAATACTATCAGGCCCTGGCAGCAGAGGTTATTCCATCACCTATATACAATCCCATTCTTCTCAAACCGGGGGCACCTACAGAGTCTTACATGATAATAAACGGTAAGCCTGCTGGCAGTATAGACAGTAAAAATTGGGTAAGTAAAGACCGCGAAAAACTATGGGAGATTATAAAAGCAAACCTTGACACACTGATAAAAACACACGACTACATTGTTATAGAAGGTGCCGGCTCGCCAGCAGAAATTAACCTGAAAAAATATGACATCACCAATATGAGACCCATTATGTACACAGACGCCGACGGAATACTCGTGGCCGATATAGACAGAGGTGGTAGCTTTGCACAGATTGTAGGCACAATGGAGCTGTTATCTCCGGATGAGCGAAATCACATTAAGGTGTTTGTTCTCAATAAATTTAGGGGAGATGAAAGTCTACTAAAAGAGGGAATAGATTACCTCTACCGTAGATATAGTATACCCACAGTGGTCTTACCATATATTCACCACAATCTTCCCGAAGAGGATGCACTGAAGAGAAATATACCCCACAACCAAGACGATATTACTGTAGCCGTTATTCAAACACCCCACATGGCCAATCATGATGATTTTGATCCACTGATAGGCAATGTCAACCTCATATTTACGACAAACATAAGGGACATAGAACATGCAGATGTGGTTATACTACCGGGCTCAAGAAAGGTTGTAGAAGACCTGAGATTTGTTAGAAGCATGGGTATAGATAAGGCTATAAGGGAAGCATGGGAAAGTGGTGCATATATCATAGGCATATGCGGTGGCTTTCAGATGCTAACAGAAAGCATTGTAGATGAAGAGGGTATTGAGGACAAACCCGGTGCATATAAGGGACTGGAACTAATACCCGGCAGTACCATCTTTAGACAGGATAAAATACTGAGACTCAGCAAGGGCTATGTTATGAAAAATATTCCCGTCATAGGTGGTATAGCTGTGTTGGGATATGAAATACACCACGGCATAACAGAAACAAACTCACCTTTTCTCAGGCTAAATGGCAAACCCGATGGATACTACAAAGGCCATATCATAGGTACATATCTACATGGGCTATTTGCCAACAATGCATTTTCAGAGGCTTTTCTAAACATGATAAGAAATGAAAAGGGGCATAAAGATAAGCCTTTTATATATACACACCCTATAGAAGAGCTAGATAGGATACTGGAGGATGTAAAACCTCGCATAGAAGATATATGGGAGCATCTGAATATGTAAAAAGGGGAGCCCGAAGCTCCCCTTTCTTTATGCCTCTAAATCTTTCAGGTGCTCAAGCACCCTTTCTTTCTGACTACTGAGATCTTCAAGCTCTGCCTTTACCTTCTCCACAACCTCTGCTGGGGCTTTCTTCACAAAGTTTTCATTGGCAAGCTTCTTCGCTCTACGAGATATCTCTTTCTCAAGCTGCGCAAGTTTTTTCTGGAGTCTCTTTTTCTCTGCCTCAATATCAAGGAGTCCTTCAAGGGGTAGATACAGAACAATATCACGGGCAACAACAGAATAAGCACCATGGGGTTTTGTGTCTACACCCTCAAGGCTTTCCAGTCTGGCAAGACCTTCAATGTACTTACCCCATCTCTGGATAAACTCATCTATACCCTCACCTTTAACATATACCATAGGCACTTTCTTCATGCCAAGTCCTATATCTGCCTTCAGTGCCCTTATACCTCTGACTACTTCCATAAACTTATCTGCCTCTTCAAGGATATCTTCCCACATATATTCATCAGGAGATACCCAGCCACTTTCAACAATATATGTGCCATCATAGTCAGGCAGAAGACTCCAAATCTCCTCTGTGACAAATGGCATAAATGGATGTATCATCTTCAAACTGTCCTTTAAAACGGTAAGAAGTGTCCACCTTGTCGCCTCAGTATCTTCAAATTTGGACAGTTCAAGATACCAATCACAAAACTCTTTCCAGAAGAAATCTTCAATAAGACGGGCCGCTGCACCAAATTCATAGTCTTCAAGTAATTCTGTCATCTGCTTTTTCACCTGGGTTAGCCTTGACAGTATCCACTTAGATGGAAGTGTCAGCTCACTCTCCATATTGTCTGGCTTTGCGGGAACCTTACCATCAAGACGCATAAGTATATAACGGGAAGCGTTCCATATCTTTGTCATGAAGTTTCTACCATGCTCAATTTTCTCTTCAGATAACTTAATGTCCTGTCCTTTGCTAACAAGATGAGCAAGTCCAAATCTCAAACCATCGGCACCATACTTATCTACAAGTTCTAGTGGATCAACAACATTACCCTTTGTCTTAGACATTTTCTGGCCCTTTTCATCTCTGACAAGACCGTGGAGATAGACATCTTTAAAGGGCTCCTTACCCGTCAGGTGCACTGACATAAATATCATCTTAGATACCCAGAAGAAGAGAATATCCCAACCGGTAATAAGAAGAGATGTTGGGAAGAAATACTTCAGATCTTCTGTTTCCTCAGGCCAGCCAAAGACCTCAAATGGCCACAGGGCAGATGAGAACCATGTATCAAGCACATCGGGATCCTGCTCTATATTGGTACTACCACACTTTTCACATTTCTCTGGTGTCTCTTCCGCAACAGTAATATGACCGCAATCTTTACAATACCAAGCTGGTATTCTATGTCCCCACCATATCTGACGGGAAATGCACCAGTCTTTGATGTTGTTCATCCAGTCAAAGTACACCTTTGTCCATCTGTCTGGGATAATACGTGTTCTTCCCTCTTCAACGGTCTTCTTTGCCTCGTCTACCATGGCGGTGAGCTTCACAAACCACTGCTTAGAAACCATTGGTTCTATGATAGTGCCACATCTGTAGCACTTACCTACAGGTATCTTATAAGGCTGCTTAAGGGCTACAAGACCTTTCTGCTCCATTATTTCTATTGCTTTATCTCTTGCCTCAAATCTGTCAAGTCCTGCAAGTTCAGGCCCTGCCTGCTCGTTCATTGTGCCATCAAGGTTAATAACAGAGATAATGGGCAGATTATACTTTTTACCGATTTCAAAGTCTACAGCATCGTGGGCTGGAGTCACCTTCAGTGCAGCTGTACCAAAGTCGGGGTCAATCTCTTCATCGGTAATAATACCTATCACCCTATCTTCAGGGCCAATAGGAAGTTTCATTTCAAATTTACCTACAAGGTCTTTACCCTTATAGGTTTCTACTACGTTGTACTCACCCCAACCAAGTGAATCATTATCTACGACAACCTTACCAAACAAATATTTTTTACCATCTTTCTCAACAAGCACATACTCAGCCTTTGGATTAACAGCTATCGCCACATCGGCAGGTATAGTCTCTGGTCTTGTTGTGGCAACAACCATGTAGCCTGTTCCATCGGTAAATGGATATTTGCTATACACAAGAAAACCATCTATCTCCTCATGCTCCACCTCAAGATCAGAAAGAGCTGTCATATCGTGAGGACACCAGTTTATGATATAATCTCCCCTATATATGAGCCCTTTATCATAAAGGGTTTTGAATGCCCTTCTAACCGCACGAGAGCATACCTCATCCATAGTAAAGCGTAGGCGATCCCAATCAACAGATATACCCATACGCTCCATCTGGGAAAGGATACGGCCGCCAGATTCTTCCTTCCACTGCCATACCCTTTTAATAAACTCCTCTTTACCCAGTTCCCAGCGGGTTTTACCCTCTTCAGCAAGAAGTTTTCTCTCTACCACAGTCTGTGTAGCAATACCGGCGTGGTCTGTTCCCGGTACCCATACAGTGTTATATCCCTGCATATGTTTAAACCTCCATACAATATCGTGGAGGGTTACATTGAGGGCGTGCCCCATATGAAGTGAGCCTGTCACATTAGGCGGTGGAATAACCATAGAAAAGGGCTTTTTGCTCCAGTCTACCTCTGCGTGGAAAACTTTGTCTTTTTTCCACCTTTCATACCATTTGCCTTCAATATCTTTAGGGTCTATATGCTTAGGTATATCCATAGGCATAAATGTCACCTCCCATATTTTCAACATCAAGGAAACACATACTTATATAATAACGGTAAATGGGGATTTTTTACAAACAACTAACTCGGAAACTGCCTCTACACAGTATCCAGTAGTATGTGGTAATCTTACCTGTTATACATATGTTAGCTACTAACCCCACAGTTCATAGACATGCCTCCTGCTTTTTATACATTTTACCGTGCAAACTTCTCAAGAACAACCTTCATTTTCCTACTGGCTATACCCCTGTGAGAAATACTATTCTTTTCTTCTGCACTCATCTGGGCATATGTCTTATCAAGAGGAGGATAGTAAAATATGGGATCATACCCAAAGCCACTGTTGCCTTTAGGCTCAAATGTAATGTAACCAGCCACAATACCTTCTGTAAAAACTTCGGCAAAGTCTGTAATAAGACACATCACCGTTATAAAATGGGCTGTGCGGTTCTCCCATTGCACATCTTTCATCTCTCTCAAAACTTCTTCCAGCCTTTCTTCGGGTGTAGAAAGTCCCTTATATCTGGCAGAATGTACACCGGGAGCACCACCAAGTACATCAACACTCATACCGCTATCATCGGCAAGCACCCACATATCAGGGTATTTCTCTACTATCTGATCATACACGCCCCTTGCCTTAATATAGGCATTGTCACGAAAAGTATCACCATCTTCTTCGGGCATGAGAATATCTACGTCAACATCACTCAAAGAGAGAACATCATATGGCAGCCCCTCAAGAAGCTGTTTCATCTCTCTCAGTTTATGGGGATTAGATGTAGCCACCAAGAGTCTTCTCATTTTCGCATCACCTCGCTATTAGCATATCAAAAGGGGACGGGGATATACCCCCGCCCAGTGTTATAGATACAATGCTATATCACAGGAAAATAAACTTCAATATGTAGAAAAATATATACGAGACTACGGCAGCGGCCGGCACCGTGAAGAACCATGATGCCACAATCTCAAGGAGGAGTCCTAAGTTAACAGATCCCACACCACGGGCAAAGCCTACACCTAAAACCGAACCAACAACAGTATGTGTTGTGGATATGGGCATACCGAAGTTAGAGGCACCAAGAACAACCGTTGCCGTAGAAAAATCTATAACAAAGCCTCTGGTATTGGTCAGCTCTGTCAGTTTTTCACCAACAGTAGTCATGACCTTTCTACCAAACAACCATACACCAAGGGCAATACCCAAACCACCTATGGCAAGAATATATCGTGGAATTGTTGCCGTTGCTGTCACTTTACCAGTTTGCAACGCTATGTATATTGCGGCAACAGGCGCAATGGCATTGGCAACATCATTGGCACCGTGGGCAAGAGCTACATATGATGATGTAAATACCTGAGCCATTCTAAAAACCTCTTCAACCTTTTTATACTCATCACCTTGAGCCTTCTTTAGAATAGAAAGCACATACCATATTGAACCTACCAGTGCTACAACACCAAATCCAACACCATAAATGCTTGCATCAGCCCATGAGCTCACATGCATAACCTTAAAGCCAAACGAAAAACCTATGATGACAAAGGCTGAAGATATAAAAACGGGGGCCCATATCTTTGTGCTCTTTACAGGATCATCACTGTGAAGTATAAGAGCTGACAGTAACTTGAACATGACAAATGCAAATATCAAACCTACAATAGGCGAAAGAACCCAAGATATGGTAACTGTAATAACCTTATCCCAGTTGACAACACTCCAACCTGCTGCAGCAATACCGTAGCCTATCATGCCACCGACAATAGAGTGGGTTGTGGACACAGGAAGACCATACTTTGTTGCCAAGAAAATCCATATGGCGGCCCCTAAGAGTGCTGCCATAGAACCTATAACAACAATATCAGAACTCGACAGCTTAGCTGGATCTACAATACCTTTCCTTATTGTCTCTGTCACCTGCTTACCAAAGAATGTGGCACCAACAAACTCAAGCACACCCGCGATAAGAATAGCCTGACGTGGCGTAATAGCCTTGGCACCAACAGCCGTAGCCATAGAGTTTGCAGCATCATTGGCACCAATGGCAACAGCCATTAAAAATCCTATAGCAAAACCAAGAATAAGAAGAAAATGCATCCCCCATCACCCCTCTTTATCCCAGCATCGAGTTGATCTTGTCCGCCACATTTTCCGTGGCATCGGCAATATGACTTATTGTTAGCACGAGATTTCTAAGAAACATAATGTCCACAGGATTCATAGTGTTTTTTTGAGCATACAGCCACTTACCAAAGTCATAAACGGCATCGTCAATCTTACTTTCAAGCTGTGCCATTTCCTCCACAAGCTGTCTCTCTTTACCTACTTCTCTGCGTGCAAAATCGGACTCTAAAACATTTCTCAGCTCCTTAAGAGCTTTCTTCAGCACATCCATCATGTTCTCAATACAATCGATAAGATTCTCCATCTTCTTGGATGCTTCTTCCGGTAATTCAACATAATTAAGACCCATAATCTTAGCGGTATCTTCTATAAGATCAACAATGCGATCTTGGACTCTAATGTACTCAATAATGTCATGCTTTTCAAAGCGGTATAGAAATCCCCTATGGAGAATCTTTCTAATCTCTAGCTTGATGGCATCGGCCTGAGACTCAAGGTCGTAGATCTCTTTTGCAATGTCAGAAAAATCTTCACCAGCAATGTACTTACGCCACAAAATAGGAAGAAGATCTGAAGCCCTTTCCACAATAAGACCATGCTGAATCATCAGCTCAACAGGAGAAGTACCGCCAAAGAGTTTGTCCCATACGGACATCGTGCATCCCCCCTAAGAAAGATTTTTATACACCCTGTTTCTTGCATATATCATTAAGCGGACACTCACTACACTTAGGCGTACGTCCGCATAGTTTTCTTCCGAGTGCCACAAGATAGTGGTTAATATCTTTAGCATCATCCCCTAGCACAGACAACCATGCCTGCTCTATATCTTCATCTTTGGCATCAAGAGGCACAATACCCAACCGTTTGGAGATACGCCTAACATGAGTATCAACGGCTACAACCCTCTTGCCAAAACCATAGGCAAGTACTATATGGGCGCATTTACGACCAATACCGGGAATCTTTGTGAGCTCCTCAAATGTATCTGGCACATATCCAAGCTCACATATGACCTTCGCTGCATCGATGACTCTTTTGGACTTTTCACGCCACAAACCCAAATGCCTTAAGATATTCTGTACATCCTCCAGCTTGGCTTCAGCAAGATGACACGGCTGAGGATATTTTTCAAACAATCTATCAGCAGTAGGGTATGTTCTCTCATCACGAGAGCGAGCAGATAAAATACACGAAATAAGAACTCTATAGGGATTTCCCTCATAAAATGGAAACGTTGCCCCAAATGACTGCTTTAGTCTATTTAAGACTTCTGCATAATTCCCCATATTTCCCCCCATACAGACAAAATTCATTTTGAGTATATCACACAAAATTCTTTTGTTAAAAAGAAAAAAGGAGGGCATATGCCCTCCTAAATCTACTCAGCTGGTATAAATTCAACCTAGCTACATGGCATCATGTGGAATAAAGCCTTCTCCAACTGTCATAGCAACATCCTCGACAACATAGAAAGCTCTCTTATCAATAGAGGCAATGAGCTCTCTGAGATCTTCAACCTCTTTACGGGAAACAACAACCATCAGCACATCTTTCGGCTGTCCAGTATAGCCACCCTCTGCCTTAAATACCGTTACACCACGGCCAAGGTCATCAAGTATAGCCTTTTTCATTTCCTCGGCTTTCTCAGTGATAATGAGGAACTTTCTATTCTTTACAAGACCCTCCTGCAATATGTCCACAGCAAGAGCTGTGATATAGATAGAGATAATGGCAAGCAAGACAACCTGCCAACTCTTGAAAACTATACCCATCAGGGTAACAACGGTACCATCAGCCATAAGCATTCCCTGACCGACAGGAAGTCCTGTGAAGTGTTTAACAAGCATACCAATAATATCAGTGCCACCTGTGGACCCACCATATTTAAAGACAATACCCAAACCTACACCAACAAGTACACCACCATAGATAGCTGCAAGGAGCGGGTCCTTTGTCAACTCCTTTACCACATCTTGAGGAGGTATACCCAGTTTATTGAACAGGTCAATAAAGAAGGAAAAGGCCACTGTACCGATAATGGTACCAATGCCAAATGTAGGCCCAATAATAATAAACGATAGTATTAGCAGGAAAATGTTATAAAAAAGCATAATCATACCAATACCAACCCAATCTGGAAGCGGAAGCACAGCTTTTGTTACCAATGCAAGACCTCCCACACCACCAGGGGCAAGGTCTCTAGGAAGTAAGAAAGCCACCATACCAAACGATGCTATAGCCGTTCCAAATAAGATACCTAGAATGTGTTTAATACCAAGTTTCTTTCTAAATGCCACACACATCAACCTCCTGCTGCTGGCGGAAATATGCTGATTTCATCACCATCTTTAAGAGGTGCATCTTCTTTACCAACAAATAGCATATTCCTACCATTAATCATTATGATGTAGTCATCTCTAACCTTGTTCCCATCCCATATCTCACCTTTAATATGGGGGAACATCTCATCAAGACGCTGAAGTACATCTCTAAGTGTTGAGACATCTTCCATTTCTATGTATTTCAATCCACCTAGTTTGTCTCTCAGCATATTAAAAAACTCAACTTTAACCTTCATATACACCACCTACACATTGAATCTGAAGAATGCCACATCTCCATCTTGCATAACATACGTTTTCTTTTCAAGTCGCACCAACCCTTGATTATGAGCTTCTTTCCAACCACCGGCTTTTACAAGATCATCCCACCTAACAATCTCTGCCCTAATAAATCCTTTGGCAATGTCGGTATGGATAGCTCCTGCTGCCTCTACAGCAGTGGCCCCTTTGCGTATGGTCCATGCCCTAACCTCTTTTTCACCAGCTGTGAAGAAATAAGACAGTCCCATCATATCCATCGCCATTTTGGCAAGCCTCATGATTGCGGGCTCTGTAATGCCAAACTCTTCCATAAAGACTTGCCTTTCTTCTTCCGGTAATTCTGCAATCTCAGACTCCAGTTTGGCATTAAGCACAAGCATCGGTGCACCTTTTTCTTCGGCATATGCACGCAAGGCATCTTCCCACTGCTCATCATAACCATCTTCAACATTGAGTACATACATCTCAGGTTTAGCCGTTAGATAACCTTCTCTCTGTATAAACGCCCATTCCTCATCAGAAAACTCTCCAGCTCTGAGTGGTTTTTCCGTTTCTAAAAAGGCAAGAATCTTCTCCAAGATAGCTCTTGTATCTTTGTCAAGCTTACGATTAGATAGTCTTGTCTCTGTATAAGACATATCCCTAAGCAGTAGCTCCTCATCAAGAGCAGTGGCATCTCTCACAGGATCAATATCACCAAGTGGATGAGGTGCATAAGGGTCATCAAATGCCCTTACAACATTGATAAGGAGATCGACCTTAGAAACTTCACTGAGAAACTGGTGATACATCTTCTTATCCATACCCGGTGTAAAGCCAGGCACATCAACAAATGTGATTGTTGCCGGTGTTATTTTTTTAGGATGAAAGACCTCAGCCAGTTTCAGAAGTCTTTCATCCATAACGGTAGCAGCACCTTTTACAACACTACCCTCTTTGGTCTGAACTTTATGTTCCGTTAGTGCTTTAAAGATCGTGCTTTTACCACTATACTTAAGACCTACTAGTCCTGCCTCCACTTCAATCCCTCCCGCAGTTTTTACTCTTCTTTTGGTTTAACAATTAATTTTACCCCATCTATAGCCTCTACTACAACTTTCTCACCCACACGCCACTGCCTATTTTCATAACCTTTAGCTGGAATGGCAACCCACATATCAAAATCGACTTCTACAATGAAACTACCATCATCGGAAATTTCCTTAACGACTCCCTCTTTACCAATAAGTGAAATAGAACCAAAGTCTTGTCCTTGTTTTACCGTTTGTGCAAACTTAACATAGAGATAATAACCAACAATCAAGGTAATAATAGCGACAAGACCTGACACAACTATAGGAGCACCAAATATATCCAAAATTCCCCATACAATAAGGGCAACACCAATAGGGGTAAGAAACAGTACAGTAAACAAATCAAGTACTACAATGGCTATGCCCAGGAGTATAAGAAAATAGGCATTCCAGAGGGCAATATGAAAATGCCCCATTACTTATCGCCTCCATCTTTATACACAAAAGATATCGTCTTCAGAAGTGATGCCAAAGACTGAGCATCATATGGAATAAGCATATTACCCGGCTTAGCCATCTCTGGTAGCTTCTCGAGATATTGGATAGTAAGATATTTCTCATCTGCTGTAGACAGGGCCTCTACAATCTTACGTATGGCTTCTGCCTGACCTTCGGCACGAAGTATAGCGGCAATTTTATCACCTTCAGCCTTACGAATCTGAGCTTCTTTCTGACCTTCGGCCTTCAGAATAGCAGACTGCTTCATACCCTCGGCCTCAAGAATCATGGCTCTCTTTTCACGCTCAGCCTTCATCTGCTTTGCCATGGCTTCTTGGATAGATGCAGGAGGGTCAATCTTCTGAATCTCAACACGGGTTACCTTAACACCCCACTGATCTGTTGCCTTATCCAATTCCTCACGAAGCTTGGCATTGATAACTTCTCTTCCAGAAAGAGTCTGGTCAAGCTCCATTTCACCGATAATAGAACGAAGGTTTGTTTGAGCCAGTTTGATGATAGCTTGCAGATAATTACCAACATTGTAAATAGCCTTAGGAGCATCTATGATACGATAATAAACAACAGCATCTACTACCACAACAACATTATCTTTACAGATAACTTCTTGAGGGGGTACATCTATAACATGCTCTCTCATATCTACTTTAATAACCCTATCTATAATAGGAATAACAAAGTTGATACCTGGAGAAAGCATTTTATAGAATTTTCCAAGTCTCTCTACGAGACCAACCTCATAAGGCCTAACAATTACTATAGCTGAAGCTATAAAGATAATAAGCACCAAGAAAATGATGCCCAACATAATAGTGCCAAACATGCAAATCCCCCCTTATCAAATCTTATGTTTTTTACATAATGATTATACCGCCACACACCAAATATCGGGATGTTGTATATAATAGGGGTAAATTTAGGAGGTGATCTCCTTGGCAAAGAAAAAGGGTAAGACCCTAATCATAACAGAGAAAAAATCGGTGGCAGAGACCATAGCCAAAGCATTAGGTAAACCAAAAAAGGAAAAAGACTACTTTGAGGTAGGCGACTATATTATTACATGGGCACAGGGACACCTATATACACTGGCAGAACCGGATGCCTACGATAAAAAGTTTAAAGCATGGAAACTTATGTTTCTTCCAATAGTGCCAAAGGAATTTCAGCTTACCCCAATACAGGGAACATCGAAAAAGCGTATAACGGCCATAAAGAAACTCCTTAAAGAGTCAGATACCGTTATTAACGCCATGGATGCCGGTAGAGAAGGTGAACTTATCTTTAGATATATCAAAAAATCACTGGGCATCAATAAACCCGTTAAGAGATTATGGCTACAAGCTATGACAAAAGATGCCATAAAGAAGGCTATGAAAAATCTTAGAGAAGAAGACGAAATGGAAAACCTTGGCAAAGCGGCAGAAGCACGCAGTGAGGCAGACTGGCTTGTAGGTATCAATAGCACAAGGGCCATCACTATCGTGGGAAAAGAGCTCTTCTCTATAGGTAGAGTACAAACCCCAACACTAGCCATTATTGTAGACAGAGAAAAAGAAATCCAAAACTTTAAACCAATACCCTATTGGAAAATTAAGGCCATACTGGAGGAGAAAAAAGGTTCATTTAGTGCATGGCATGCAGGAGACAATGGTGATGGCAAGATATGGGATAAGAAAAAAGCAGAAACAATATATGAAAAGGTGGCTTCGGCAGATACAGCTATCGCACAATCAGTTAAGTCATCCAAGAGGAAAAAACAACCACCATTACCATTTAGACTGGCAACATTCCAAAGAACGGCATCAGCCCTCTTTGGCTGGACAGCCAAAACATCACTTGCTTACCTACAAAATCTATACGAAATGGGACTTATCACATATCCAAGAACAGATTCTGACCACCTACCCAGTGCCATGAAAAAAGAGGTAGGTAAAATAGCCAAAGCGCTGGCCGATGTGTTTCCTGAACTTGATGTAGCTAGAATATCGGCTAAATACCGTCCATCACTATTTGACGACAGCAAAGTCTCAGACCACTACGCTATAGTGCCAACAGGCAAAAAACCTCATCCCAACATGAAAGATACATTGAAAAAGGCATATGAACTGGTAGCCCGAAGATTTTTTGCCTCTTTCTATCCACCAGCAGAGTACACTACTCAAAATGTAGACATAGATATATCGGGTGAACCATTTAAAGCATCTCTAAGCATACTGACAAACAGGGGATATCTTGCCATATACCCATACGATGTTTTTTCTATAAAAAGCTCTTTTAGTGAAGATGAAGAAGGAGAAAAGGTCAGCAGTTATGAAGCATACATGCAGAGACTGGAAAATACACCGGTTGTTACCAAAGGTGAAATACTGAATGTTAGAGACATAAAGCTTGAGGAAAAAGAGACAAAACCACCGGCCCGTTATACCGATGGAACACTCATTAAACTGATGGAAACAGCTGGCAGAGACATTAAAGATGAAGAACTCAAAGATGCCATGAAAGGCAAGGGACTCGGCACACCGGCAACTCGCGCTGCCATCATTGAGACACTCATTCAAAGGGGCTATGTAGAGAGAGTTGGCAAAGCCCTCAAGGCAACCCGAAAAGGCATTGAGCTCATAGATACCCTAAGAAGTGTAGGGCTAAAAACACTAACAGAGCCATTACTGACCGGAGAATGGGAACATAGATTGAGGCTTATTGAAGAGGGCAAGAAGAAAAAAGAAGAATTTATTAACGAGGTAGTAGACCTTACAAGGCATATTATAGAAACCATTAGAGGCAAAGACTTTGACAAGATTAGAGAAAACCTCACAGAGGCAACAGAAAGAGATGCCATTGTGGGCAAATGCCCACTATGTGGTGGCAATGTCATAGTGAAGTCCAAAGGTTATTTCTGCGAAAATGCACTGAAAGACCCACCAACATGTACTTTCAAAATCTATAAAAACACATATGGCGGAACAATCACCCCAGATATGGCCCGTGAGCTACTAAAAAATGGAAAGACTTCCAAACCTGTAAGGTTATATAGCCGTGGCAAGCGAAGAAGCTATAGGGCTCATCTTGTGCTAACAGAAGATGGTAAGGTTGTGCCAGAATTTGCACTACAAAATGCAGAGGAAAAAGAGACTCCTAAACATACAGCCACATCGGGTGAGGCCATAGGTAAATGTCCACTGTGTGGTAAGGATGTCGTTAAGACTGACAGAGGATATGCATGTGTAGGTGCCCTTGAAAATCCTCCTACATGCACATTTGTAGTAGAAGAAAACACATACGGCGGAAAAATAACAGACGACATTATGAAAGAACTCTTAGAAAACGGACAGACAGAAAAACCTGTAAGGTTATACAGTAGAGGCAAACACAAAGCATATTTCTCCAAGCTTGTGCTTACAGGAGATGGTAAAGTCGTGCCAGAGTTTCTTGCTAAGAAAAAGTCATAATCTACGGCATACCATCGCCATCAGGACCACCAAAGGGTGTCTCCCACTCATTTGTGGGAGATACCCCTTTATCCTCTAAGAATATAACCTCATAGCCATTAATATACCTTGTGGGTACAGTGCGATATGTCAGAAATACAAGCCATCCATCTTTGACAGGTACAACAAAGTTCAGACCTGTACCATAAACCTTGTCTCCCATAATCATATTTTCAGAAAAAGTCCAGACTTTACGGGCTATGCACTGCAAATCTGATGTTATAGTGCAGGCATAGGCTTTACCGGCATCACTATCTACATTGATAACACGACTACCTGCTATAGAATAGGCAGAAAATACCATGTCGCTGTCTTTATAAACCCTAACAAGTAGTCCGTTGTCTTTATCAAACACATCAAGCCAGTCTTTACGGGGAATAAGCAGTTTTCCATTTGAAGCCACAATATACGGCTCATAATATGCCACATCATAAGAGCGTAGAATATTGCCACTCATCTTGTCTATAACATAGAGCTTCTCAAAGCCACTGACAAACAGGTACTTATCGTATGGCACCATATAAGACTTGTGGATATTAATCTGCTTTACCCATACCACCTTTGCATGCAGAATATCAAACCCTACAATGGCATAGTGGTCATTTGTTTGGGTCTTCCAAAAGAGCATCTGCCCATCAGACACAAGCATGGAACCAATAGCTGGAGGATACGATGTTGTAATAGATGCACCACCTGTCAAACCTGCTCCCATAAGAAGCACCGTACCATCAGACTCCAAAACGGCAATACCATAGTCCGTTTTTACCATAAAGCGTCCACGAGACACGGGTACATACCTTTCCCGCTCTACATATCCCCATATAGACAAATACCTTGCAATATGTTGAAAATCATCAAGGAGATATATCCCGTCACGGGTACACATAACATGACCACCTACACTGGCAGTCCACATAATACTACCAGTTTGCACATCTATAGCTTGTGTAAACGGATAAAACTCGCCAGCAGATGAAACAGATACAGGAGATACCACAGCTATATCACCACAAACAGCTGCCTCCCTAAGGTATAGATCCCTATATTTCTGAGGTGACTGATAAATCCAAGCTATACCACTATCCTGAGAAGCAACGGAAAACACAGAAGCCACACTCACAAATAGACCAATTACCATAAATATAACAACATACCTTGTATACTTCATATCCATTCCACCTTTCCTTTCCCTTTATTATAGAATAAGAGATAAGATAGGAGGGATAAGTTATGAAGATGGCCGAGGTAGAAAAAATTGTATATGGTGGGTATGGGCTTATAAGAGATCCTGAAGAGGGTGTTGTTTTAATAGATGACGATGTACTTCCTGGAGATAAAATCACATATGAAATAGTTCAGCGTAAAAAGGGAACCAACTTTGGTGTAGTATTGGAAATAAACGAACCTTCCCCCATGAGAAAGACACCAGATTGCCCGGTATTCCCACAGTGCGGAGGCTGCCGATTTAGAAGTGTATCTTATGAAGATGAGTTATCCATTAAAGAGCACATGATAGAGGACATGTTATCCCGTAGCGGCTTAGGAGGTGTACCTGTAGAAGACATTAGACCAACAGTGCCTGTAAGATATAGAAACCGCATCACATGGCACTTTTACCGTGGAAAATTGGGGTTCTGGTCAAGAGGCAAGCGAACTCTTGTTCCAACCCTTGACTGTATTCTAGGACCCAAGTCATTCTCCGAGATACTCGCCGAGGTTGAACAGTTCCCTCAAACAACAAGGGCTGTTGTCATGCGACAACACGGTGGAAAGGTGCTCATGATAATCGTCATGTACGAACCTGAGAGCTTTGTCATCAAGAAACTCCCTCCACGTGGCAAATGGGCAGGACTTGTCACTATGATTAACAAGAACAATAGGGAAATACTTCATGGAAAAATATGGAACTCATGGGGCCACTCACGTTTGACAGAGACAGTTGATGGACTGCAAATTACTATCCCACCAAGGGCATTTTTCCAAGTAAACAACGAAGGGCTAAGTCACATCATTAATATACTAAAAACACATCTTGAACCATCAGAAAAGATCGTAGACTTGTACGCAGGTGTTGGTGCACTACTGCTACCACTGGCCCAGTATCACGGTTTCAGAATAGGTGTAGAGGCAAACCGGGAATCGGCAAGGGCTATGAAAATCAATGGTAAAAATAATAAGATTCCTATCACCGTATATCCTAACAAGGCCGAAGAGGTCGCCGATGATGTACTACCGGGAACAGAAACTCTGGTACTTGACCCTCCCCGCTCTGGTATATCAGAGGAAATCATAGAAAAGATTATTGATTATAAGCCAAGACAGATAGCATATATTTCATGCCATCCACCAGCAATGTTTAGAGATATTACCCTACTATCCGAATATTACGAAATAGAAACAATCATACCTATTGACATGTTTCCCAGAACGTGGCATATTGAAATGTTAACCATTTTGAGGCTCAGGAGGGGATAGCATTGCACCTTAATATTCTTGCTACAACAGATGTGCATGGACATATTCACGCATATGACTATATTGCCGATGAGAGAAAACCAAGAGGCTTGTGGGGACTAAAAAACTACATTGAAGAGGTAAGAAACAGCGGACATACTACTTTGATAGACATTGGTGACTCGTTTCAAGGTAGCCCCATATCACATATATCAACATATATGTATCGTCCGGAAAGCCATCCCATGAAAACTGCCTTTGAAATGTTGGACTATAATGGCGTTGTAGTAGGCAATCATGACTTCAATTATGGTTACTACTTTGTAGACAGCATATTTAGACACAGCAAGTTTGCATATCTTGCGGCCAATGTGCTCAGGGGAGACAAAGAGGCATTTATACCATTTCTACCCATATATGTTGGCGATGTCAAAATAGCCCTCCTTGCCATTACAACACCAGCTGTACCATGGTTTGAACATCCTGACAATATCAAACCGTATACATTTGAAGACTCTGTGCAGACAATAAAAAGATGGCTTCCCACATTAAAAGAAGACTTTGACCATGTTATATTACTTGCCCATATGGGCTTTGAAAAAGATCCTATAACAGGTGCAAAGACAAGGCATCTACCATTTGAAAATGCACTTTACGAAATACTTCAGACATTCCCAGGTGAGTTTCCTCTAATATTCCATGGACACACCCATGAAAGAAAAGAACCGCAAAAAATAGGCGACACATGGGTAGTAGCCCCACCGCCATATGCAGAAGGCCTTATGCATGTATCGGTCAATATTGACAAGAACATATTTAATATCATAGACATTAAACTTGTGCCATCGCAGATTACGGAAACACCACAGTTTATAGAAGAGCTACATAATTTTACCGTAAGATATATGAACCAAGAAATTGGTATTCTTGAAGATGATATGGAGTTTACTCCCGTCAAAGACAGTGATGGTATGGAGTATCTGCTTTATATTATGGAAAAATACTCTGGTGCAGACATCAGTGTGCAGTCTTTCATGGGAAAAGAGCCATTTGTCATGAAGAAAGGACCTGTAAAGATCAAAGACATTTACCGCATATATCCGTATGAAAATCTCCTATATGTTATCTCTATGACAGGAAAAGAAATACTGGATATGCTGGAAAAATCGGCAGAATACTTTAAAGACTTTCAGTGCGAAGATGATAAGGTAACTTTAATAAGAAACCCCCTTGTGGCTTTTTACAACTTTGATATCTACAGGGGCTTTCACTACACTATAGACCTGTCTAAACCCTTTGGTGAGAGGGTATCTGCAGATCTTATACCAGAAAGGGAGTATAAGGTAGCTGTCAATTCATACCGTGCCGGTGGTTCTGGTGGATACCTCGGCTTTAGAGTGGCAAGGGACAGAGGTATACTCTACAGCAGTACTGTATCTATTAGAGACCTTATAATCAGAGACATTATTCAAAATGGTAAGATAGAGCAGGTAAAAGCCGATAATAATTGGTATTTCTTACCGGAATGTATTAAAAATGCCAGTAGTATTACATACGAACCAATTTAAATAAGGGGGAGCATAGTGGAAATTACACCTATACATATAGTCGTCGGCTTATCTGTGTTTTACATACTTATTATTATTGTCTCGGCGTTGGTTGGATTTCTCCACTATATGTATAGAAACTACCGGCTAGAACAACTGGCTGAACCATACGATAAAGAGACACTTGTCAGCATCATAATTCCGGTCTACAATGAGATAGAGGTTATAGAAACAACCATTCGAAAGCTCCTCAAACAAACCCATAAAAATATAGAGATTATCGTTATAGATGACCATTCTACCGATGGAACATATGAACTGCTTGTATCACTAATGGATGAAATACCACAGCTGAGAGTATACAGAAAAAAAGGAGTACCCCGCAAACCCCAATCTCTCAATGAGGCACTTGATTATATGACAGGGGATATAGCACTTGTCATAGATGCAGACACAATACTTCCCGAAAATTATATAGAAAACCATCTACCCTATATCATGTCACCTTTTGTTGATGTGCTGCTGTCTGGCTATATAGGTCTCAACAGAAATCAAAATATTCTCACACGCATGCAAGACAACATGTTTGCATGGGCACAACTTGTCACCCATGGAGGTCTTATCGGTCGTTCTCTACTTATAGGCAATGGATTCTTCTTTAAAAAGAAAGTTATTAGAGCCATAGGCGGCTGGGATCCGTACACTCTTGTTGATGATTTTTCACTTGTTACAAAGCTCTACCTTATGAAGAAAAAGCTATGGTTCAAAGACTATCCACAAACGATTATTCAATTACCATACACATGGCACGACTTCATTAAACAACAAATACGGTGGTTTGCCGGTGGTATTATGGAGGCTATCAGCGGTGTTATATGGGGCGATATGATGGCATTAGCACTTCTTATATTTTTCAGTATTGTTATAGCAGTACTTCCTGTACTTATTATCACTATATTTACCCATATATCGTGGGTATTTCTTGTTACATATGTTCCTGTTGTTCTTGCCATATATGGTCTCTCAATAGCAAGTTTAAATTTAGAAAGGGATATGCCAATCGGGAAGGCTATCATTGAAGGTTTATGGACTACAATATTTCTACACTATGTATACATTGTCATTCCATTGGCTTTATGGGACATAATAAAAAATAGAGGTAATGTACCGTGGTATAAAGTCAAAAGGTTGGAGGTAAAAGAAGATGAATAAAGGGCTATGGGTTAATCCACACATTGTTGAAATACAGGAAGATCCATTTCTCAAAAATCACCGCAAACCACATACAGAAAACATGATCAGACTACACATGAACGAGCTACCCTATGTTCACCCTAAGGTTGAAGAGGCAGTAAAAACATGGGCCGAAAATCCTAAACTTAACCTATTCCCACATGGAGAAATGACCCGACTGGTAGAAATATTTGCCGATACAATAGGAGTAAAACCAGAAAACATACTGCTATTTCCTGGATCCAGCCCAGCCCTCGACAGCGTGCTAAGAACATTCACCTATAAAAACTTTCGCATGGTATACCGTATACCTACATACGGACATGCGTATCAAACAATGAAGATAAACGGTATAGATCCCATTCCAGTTAGACCAACTCCTATATACTCTTTGGAAATTGAGGAGATATTAGAAGCCTTTGACCTTTATGATGCTCACGGTATATATCTCACAAACCCACACAATCCCACAGGGCAATATTTACCCGCAGAGCGCATATGGGATATTTTAGATACAATACCCGACTCTGTACCACTGATTATTGATGAAACCTATGTATCATTTGCCGATACATCGTTTATTGGTGCAGCTGACCTTATAGAGAACTATCCTAATCTTATTATTCTTAGATCCTTCTCCCAAGCATTTGGGTTGGCTTCTCTTCGTATAGGGGCTGTAATCTCTCATGAAGATAATATAGAAGTGTTAAGAAAAATACGTCGTGATATAGATATCACTCCAGTAGCACAAATGGCTGCTCTTGAAGCTCTTATGAATATAGAAGATTATGAAAGGGTATGGGAAGAAATTGAAAACATTAGAGACGATATAAGAGACAAACTTCTGGAAATGGATATCGTTGTATATCCATCAGAAACAAACTTCCTACTTCTAAGAGTAGCCCAGCCCGACAAACTCTCATACTTCTTAGAAGAAAACGGAATACTTGTAAGGGTTTTTGCACAACCATCCTGGATGACAGGACACATGCGTATATCTATATCATGGAAAGAAGATATGGATAAACTTCTCAGAACTATTGCCAAAGCACCCAAGGAGTATATTCATAGCTAAGCAATTTCAACCAAAAGAAGCGTCATATAAATGGCCCATAAATAGGCATTCATAAGACCTACATAGTCTGGATGCTTTCTAAAGAATGGTAACGATACAAATCCTATAAATATATGTATCCACAAGAATTTGTAGCTGTAGAAAAAGATATGGTAAAAGGGAAGCCTGGTATAGAAAAATGCCGATAATAAAAATGGAAACCATAAAAGAAGATAAACAAAGGGAAGCCACAATCCTGCAAATGGGGTACTGCTAAAATGATATCTCCACCGCTCAAGTGCTACAGTATATGGTGAGACAAACAGGGCAATTACTGGTATCACAGCTAGTTTATTTAGAGTTATATACGGAATAATACCAAGATAATACATAGGTATCATAAATACCACATAGACAATAAGCGCCAGCAAGAGTCCCACACCAAAATCGGTAAAACGGTACTTTCCACCAGCAAAGAATCCAACTAGTAAGGCAAATCCTGCTAATGGCAGTATCTCTTCAATACCAAGAATAGGCAATCGATAAAACTTCAAAACAAATGGAATGGCAAAGCCAGCCAGAGGCAGTAGTAACAAAAGCCATACATGAACAGAAGGCACATCATACGAAGGCTCAAGCTTATCACCTAACGACATATACAGCCACCAAAATAGAAAAGCTATACCAATCATAGCCATAATAATCTTGAAAAACAGCCCCGACAGAGAAGAACAATCTTCACTACCCAAAGCCCTACATATGCCATCAGCGTATGGAATCGTTACATGGGTAGCCTTTGTCCATATAACATGGATACCTCTTTTCTCCAGTTTCTCTGCTATTATACGAGAACCATCAAAATCCGATGTACCAACAACTATAGTCGATGTCATAGTAAATGTAGTGGGAGATACAACGATAGAGTTAGGAAAATGGGAAATTATTTCCCCAGCAAAGGCTTGGCCTATATATATAGTTTCTGTCGACCCCAAGGAAGATATCTGTTTTACATAGTAATCCACCGTTGAAGCCGTGAGAATCGGTTGCATAAACTCAACAAGGGCTACATTTTTATCTTGAAGTTTGTAGGCATAGGCTCGATAAGAAAGGCCTCTATCAAACATAGAAGATACAATAACAACATGATAGGGAGGTTTCCCAGTTGAGTATATTCGAAAAGCGCCAGTTTCCATGCTAACCGGCAAAGAATACCACAAATAAGGGGAAGAAAACCCTAAGATAAGAAACAATATCCCTATTAAGAGTACTGTATAACTCCACGCCCTTTTCATAGCCTTTGTATTGTATCAAAAGAAAAGGGGGAGCGATGATGCTCCCCCTTAGTATCAAAATATTTAATCAATTACTGATTTTCCTCCTGGATATACTGCTGAAGCTTATTGTGAAGCTGCTGAGCAGCATCTTTAGGAGTAATCTGGCCTTTCAAAACCTGAGAAGCAAGGTTGCTAACATCTCTTCTTGCCTTACCCCATGCGCTGCTTGCAGGTGTAATAAGAAGCTGATAACCATTAACTTTACCCTCAAATATTGGCAGGAATCTATTTCTCCAAGGATTATCCTTGAGATACTCCTGATAAATATCAAGCTTCCAAGAAGACTGCCTAATTGGGAAGTAACCTGTAGCCATAGACCACTTTGCCTGTGGGATTGGGGATGTCAACCATCTGATAAAGGTCCAAGCGGCCTTCTGCTGCTCAGGTGTAATCTCAGAACCCTTAAACATGACAAGGTTTGTACCCTCAACAGTCATAGCTCCACCGGGCAGTGGATAGACATCATAGTGGAATTTACCACCAACGGCCTTGTCAACATATGTGATACCTGCTGTTGTACCAATGTAGAAAATTGTATTGCCCTTACCAAATTCTTTCTGGTCACCATAGTTTGGTGGAGCAATGTAAGCATACCCCTGATCAATAAGGTCCTTAAAGAATCCAAATGCCTTCTCCCATGCCTGTGGATACTTAGGATACATAGATGCTGTAAGATCATCATTCATAACCTTACCACCAAATGCATGCACCATAGAGTACCAAAGCTCAGCACCAACATAAACAGCAATACCCTTCTTCTGGCCATTTGTCTGCTCGGTAATTTCCTTAGAAATGGTGGCAAGATCCTCCCATGTCTTCGGAGCCTCTACACCAAGGGCTTTAAGTTCATCAGAATTAACATAGAGAACTCTCAGAGACTTGTTAAATGGCATCATGTACTGCTTACCACTAAGATATGTGTCTTTCCAGAAAATGGGGAAGATATCCTCTCTGTCACCCTTATAGAGTGGATCAACACCAGAAACCTTACCATCAATATATTTGCCCATTTCCTCCAGAATATCACCCTTAAGATACTGGTCTACCCAATTCTCATATGCCTGTGCCATGACAGGTGGCTTACCATCGGAAATAGCAGCAAGGAGCTTCTGAGAAAGGGTACCATAGTTAGGCTGTGCAACGGGCTTAATAAGAATATATGGATGTGTAATATTGAATTCATCTATAAGCTGATTAAGGGCATCGCCAAGTTTAGCTCTCATGGCATGCCAGAATGTTACCTCAACGGGATTGACAATACTGTCCTTATTCCACTCAATAACAACAGATTTGGTCTTGGCATCCCATGTAACAGCAGCACCAAACGTCTCAGATACAAATCTCAAAGGAATATAAATACGACCAATCTTCTTTGGATTCATTGCAGGAACATCAAGAACAACAGCAACAGGCTTATCAGAAACAAATGTGTTCTTTACATAAACTTCATTAGAAAAGACCTTAGCATCACCAAGAACTGTCTTTACCCACTGATCGCCCTTGTCCTGAACAGTGATAGATATGGTCTCTCCCTCAACATCCATCTCAAAGACAGCTGTACGTGTCTTGTCATCCCAAGACACGTTGGCACCAAATGCAGAGGTAATCCAACGAGCAGAAACAAGCGTTCTACCATTGTAGATAAATGGTGGAGCATCCAAAACCTTCTTTTCACCATTAACTTCCATGTAATACTTTCCATCTGCCGCAGGTTTTGTAGGAAGAACAATCTTTACTACACTGGCAGCATTGGCTTTATGGGTAGAAAATGCAGGAGCAACAATACCCATAGTAAGAACCATAGTTACTGCCAGCAACATGGTAATAAATTTCTTCATACGGTACACCTCCTTTTTATATTAGGTGGTACTTAAAGGATACAACAACTCCAATTATATTATTACCCCTTAAGACCACCTTTCATAACACCTTCAATAAGCTGCTTCTGTGCAAAGAAGAACATAATAACAACAGGAACAATAGCTATAACAGATGCTGCAGCTAATGGTCCGAGTTGTGTCTGCTCTCCCATGAATGTTGCAAGCGCAACTTCAATAGGCCTAATGAATTCATTGTGGCTAGTCATGATGAACGGCCATAAGAATGCATTCCACGCACCAATAAAGCTTTGAAGAGCGATAGTAGCCACAAAAGATTTGGCCATAGGTAACGCTACCAAGAAAAGATAATGGAAACGATTACCACCATCTACTCTAACGGCATCCCAATAATCGCGTGGCAGAGAGAGGAAAAATTGCCTCATAAGGAAGATACCAAAGATACTGACAATCCATGGTATGGTCAATGCCATATATGAATCCATCCATCCCAGTTTACTAATAATGGTATAACTTGGAACAAGAAGCACCTGACCGGGAATCATCATTGTACCTATAAGTAGGAGGAATATGGCATCTCTGCCAGGAAAATGTAGTTCTGCAAACGCATATCCGCCAAGGAGAGATACAAGCACAACAGCTACTGTCTGGAATGTAGCAAGAACAAGGGCATTGTAGAAATATCTACCCCAAGTAATACAGTAAGGATTGATATGTGT
>JAADFF010000049.1 GCA_013153035.1 Dictyoglomota bacterium
AGAACTTCTGTAACAGGTAGTACCTTTTCAGGCTCGGGAGGTTTTCTAAGAACGCTACGCTCCTGCTCTCCTTTAATAGGGCCTCTATCATCGAGAGGCATACCCAGTGGGGACATAACTCTTCCCAGTATGGATTGACCTACAGGGACTGTTAGTTCCTTCCCTGTTGCCTCTACGGACATATTTCTATGTATACCTTCAGTTGGTCCTAGTGCTATTGTTCGTGCTTGTCCTTCTTCAAGTATAGTTCTTACCTCTAGTGGTATAAATCCACACATGATAATTTCATATATTTTAGGTGTATAGTCTTCAAAAGCCACATCTACAACAGGACCATGAACGGCCACAACTCTACCTATTTTCTTCTCCACCGATAATACCCCCTATGGTATCAAGTAATTCTCTGGTTATGCTTTCTCCTCTTATTCTGCTAATTTGTACCTGAAGATTATGGGACATTTCTTTAGCTTGTTTTTCAGCCCTGCTCATAGTTATCCATCTCATATTAAATTCAGAGAATGCAGCGGTATAGAATGCTCGGAGCATAGCTGCGTATATAAACATCTTCGCTCCTTCATTGACAATGTCCGTAGCATTGGGTATAAATTGGAAACCGAGCTTTTTCTCTTGGGCAGATGCGAAGTTAAGTGGTAATAAGTTTTCTATCTTAGGTTTTCCTTTTCTTCCTGCCTCGGACTCTATATAAACAAGGGTTAATTGGCTTAGGGGAATGGTAAGTATGTCCATGAAAAATGCTGATACAGTGCTGATATCAGGATCAGAATACATGCCGCCTATTTTTCCATCGGCTTTAATACCTATGCGACCAAGGATATCTTCTCCCATTGCACCAATAACAAATATGTAGTCTTCATTTTTTATTTGGAGTTTTTGGGCCATTGATAATATATCTTCATTGTACGAACCACATAGTCCCATATCGCTGAAATATAGTACTATAACCCTTGGATTGGTTTTAGGAGGGTTGATAAGAGGGGAATTTTCTAAAGCTTCTTTGGGAACATGGGGCAGAGCATGCTCCACAAGTGATCTCAATTCTTCCGTATATGTATATAATTTTTCTCTGTCTTTTTGCCTGAGTGCCATTTTACTGGAGGATAAAATTTGCATGCCTCTGGCAAATTTGTGTAGAAGATCACTTGTCTGTTTACGTTTCTTCAGATCTCTAAGACCCTGCATAGACACCACCTATAAATTCCTTCCAAAGGTCAACTATTTCTTGCTTGGTCTTATTATCTATTTCTTTGTAGATATCTATATGAGGTTTTTGCTCTAAGCCTTTGATGTAGTTATAGAAATTCCAAAGAAGCTCATTGACCTTTTCTTCTTCTATTTCGTCAAGCAAACCCTCTGATAGAAGTACTAAGGCTATCACTTCCTCTTCTGGTGTAACAAGCTGGTGTGCTTTTTGTTTTAGCACTTGTACTGTACGACGGCCCCTGATTAGCATCTTTTCGCTCTTTTCATCAAGTTTTCCACCAAATTGCACAAATGTTGCAAGCTCCTCATATCGTGCAAGGTCAACTCTTAGTTTTCCTGCCAGTTTCTTAATGGCCTTATATTGGGCAGAACCGCCAACACGAGATACAGATAGTCCTGGATGCACCGCAGGTCTTCTACCTGCGTTAAATAGGTTGGCATCTAGGTATATTTGTCCGTCGGTAATGGATACAAGATTGGTTGGTATGTATGCAGAAAAGTCTCCAAGTTGTGTTTCGCATATGGGAAGAGCTGTAAGGCTCCCACCACCATGTTTACTGTTAAGTTTAGCGGCTCTTTCCAGAAGTCTTGAATGGGTATAGAAAATATCGCCAGGATATGCCTCTCTGCCCGGTGGCCTTCTCAGTAGTAGGGAGATTTCTCTATAGCTAACAGCGTGTTTAGATAAGTCGTCATATATAACAATAACCTTTTTGCCCCTATACATAAACCATTCACCGATAGATGTTCCTGCGTATGGAGCCATAAATCTTAGCACAGGTGAGTATGCTGCTGGTGCTGCTACGATAACGATTTGATTCATTACACCATGTTCTGTGAATGTCTCTATTACACTACTAAGGTCTGATTCTTTTTGTCCTATGCTTACATATACACCTATAACATCTTTGCCTTTTTGATTTATAAGAATATCTATGCCAACAGTCGTTTTGCCCGTGGCTCTATCGCCAAGTATAAGTTCTCTTTGTCCATGTCCTATGGGTACAAGCAGATCTATGGCATAGATACCTGTTTCTACAGGCTCGTTCACCTTTGCCCTCCACGATATAGGCGGTGCTGGTCTCTCCATAGGAAGATATTCTGAAGTGGCAACAGGCCCTCCACCATCGAGTGGATTACCAAACGGATCGATAACCCTGCCAAGTAATGATTCTCCTACGGGTACTTCTGGTTCTTTTCCTGTTCCGTATACCTTCATGCCCACATTGGCATCTTGTTCATCAAGCAGCAATATACCAACTTCACCACGTCTTAGTTCACTAACAATACCAATCTTACCGTTTTCAAACCGCACAATTTCCCAGTAGCCAACCATTGATAGACCATCGGCCCATGCAATGCCATCACCTACACGGAGTACCGTTCCAGATGTATATGCTTTGGCCAGAAACGGTCTGTGTTTGGTTCGTCTCAGAAACTCTTCAATAATGCTCATATCCTATCACCTATGGCTTCGGATATGTATCTATTTAGTGTTGCATCAAGAACATAGTCTTTATATACAAGCCTAAAACCAGATATGATATCGGGATTTACCTTAATACCCGCGATGGATACTCCAATCTCTTCTAAGCATTGCCTAATCTCTTTTTCTTCTTCTGGTAAAACGTACCAAGGGAGTTCGAGAATGATACCTTTTCCAGCTTTAAAAGCATATTGCTTAATATCACCGGCAAATCGTTTAAAGAGCATTTTTAGTAGGCATACTTGGCTACTTGTACCGAGAAAGTTATTTAGGATGTTTGTTGTTGATATGGTAATAATCTTCCCCACTTCTTTCGTTGCCTCTTCTATAATGCGAGCAGCCTCTGCATGTGCAGCATTAACTGTGTGTTTGTATACAGTGTCTGCCTTTTTCTGGGCTTCTTCTAGTAGTTTCTTCTTTTCTTCTTCTATTTCTTTTTCCATGCGCTCTCTCATAGCCTCGAGTTCGGCTTTAAGCCGCTTTTTCTCTTCTTCGAGTTTGGCGTATGCTTGTTTTATTTCCTCTTCCCGTTTACGAAGTTCTTCATCCTTTTTCTGCCATTCCTCTTTCTTTTTGCGAATGATATTTACCAGTGGACCAAAGAGGTAGCGTTTAAAGATAATGTATAGTAGTAGCAGATTAAATATACTGGCAAGAAGAGTTATCCAGTTAATGCTAAAGTCCATATGCATAACTCTTCTAACCTCCTATCAATTTTATGAACGGGTTGGCAAACAGTAGCACAAGGGATATGGCCAGTACATAAATAACCAGAGATTCAATAAATGCAAGTGCCAAAAGTAACATTCTATTGATATCTCCTGTTGCATCAGGTTGCCTTGCAACTCCTTCAACAGCCTTGGAGGCAAGCATACCCATTCCTATGGCCGCAAGACCGGCGGCAATACCCAGTGGAAAAGATACGGCAAGAATTGTTGCTACAAGACTACTCATTGTGAGCACCTCCTTCTTCAATCATGGCACCGAGATACACAAGTCCCAGTGTAAAGAAAATATATGCCTGTATAAACCCAGTGAATAGTGATAGTGCTATCATAGGTACAGGTAAAGCAAATGGTGCCAGTAGCGCCAATATTGCTACAACAAGATGTTCACCACTAACATTGCCATAAAGACGAAGAGACAGTGATACAACGCGAGTTAGGTGTTCCAGTATGTTTAGTGGAAACATCCACCACATAGGTGCAAAGTATATTTTCAGATATTTCTTTACACCGAAATGTCTAATAAACCACGAGTGAATCCATAATAACATCCCTATAGCAAGGCCTGCTGTGACACTTATATTGGCTGTTGGGGTTCTGAAAGGTATATCCAGAGCTTCAAACACTGTACCAAATAAGTCTCCAATCCAGTTGGAAGTCAGTATAAAAATAAAAACAGTGGTTAGAAAAGGCATGGCTTCCTCGGCGTACTCCCCGAGAAAACTCTTACCGTAGTCTACAATCCAATCCCATATAATGTGTAGTACGGCAGAGGATGTGGAAGTTGGTTCTTTCTTTGCCGTATTCATTAACATAAAGACCATCAAAATGAGAAATAGAGATATAGTTGACATTGAGATAAGTAAAGCAAGTGTTTCTTCTGTCGTAAGCCATCCCTCCTATTTGTCTTTTTTCTTCATAATTTCCCTTATAAAGATATCAAAGGATATGTATATGCCAAGTGATACAAAGCCCAATGTAAACATAACACCAGTATGTAACCATACATCAATGTAGTGGCCTATAAGAAAGCCTATAATCATACCACTGAGTAAGGTGATACCAAATCCATATGCACTAGAAAAGTGTGCCCAGATTTCTTTCCATTGGCTTTCTTTCATTGCCTGTTTTCGTTTTATTTCTTCCTCTTTGATAAATCGTCTTGGTCTTCGTCTTCCCATTTTATATCACATAGATATTCTACTCCTAATACATAATGATGTAAAATGTTAAAGCGTGCGAGGTGATGAGCAGGTGGATTTTGGTGTGATAGAAACAATAACCGTGAAAGGGACTCATTATGAGATGGGGCTGCTTCAAGGCGAATATTTTCGCGATGAAATTAGAAAGGCCGCAGATGTGCTTCTTTCTTTACCTTCTTTGAAAGCTCTAAAACCTAAGTGGATGCCTTCTTCTGTTTTTAAATATATTTCCGGTAAAAAGGTGTGGAAGCCTTTTGCTAAATATATGAGATATACCCCTGATGTTTGGATGCGATTTGGGGGATTGGTATCGGGTAGTGGCGTGTCTAAAGAATATGTGGCTTTCCTCCATATGGGAGAGGTGCTCCTTAACCGAGCCACATATGATGTACCTGTTGATGCTTGTACAGGTATAGCCCTACTACCATCAATGATGGGTAAAACTGTTGTCATAAAAAACTTTGATTATCCTCCTGAGATACGTCAGTTTAATCTTCTTAGGAAATCGATACCTAATGATGGTATTCCATCTATTGAACTGACTAAAACTCCAGTTGCCATATCTCATGATGGTATGAATGCCGAAGGCCTTGTTGTGCTATACAACTATGCTGCTTCTATTCATAGTGCCGAAGATGGTCCCCTATTAGGAGCTCTCGTGCAGCATGTTCTAAATGCAGCACATAGTGTTGATGAGGCAGTGGAGATTATTATGAGATATCCTAAGGCACCCAGTGCAGGTATTTTCCTTTTGGCAGATAAGAAAGGGGCACTAGCTATAGAGATTTCCCCTAAGAGGAAGATGATAAGAGAGCCTTATGAGAATCTATTCGTACTCAATACCAATCATTATCAAATTCATCAGATGAAAGAGGACCAAATACCGGAAAATGCCGTATTCCGCAGTGGCCCAATGAAGGGTAGGAGAATATTGGAAAGTTCCTTTGCAAGGTATGAAAGGGCTATGAGGTTGCTGACAAGGGGAGTTCATGATCTTGATGATGCCTTTGCCATTGCCAGAGATCATGGTGAAGAGGGAATACCTAGTAATAACACTATATGCAGACACGGGGAGCCATCCTCTGCAACCATAGTGTCTGCCATCTTCATACCAGAAGATGGTGTTGTTTACTATCGTGGTGGTAATCCTTGTGAGGGCCCGTATGGGCGTATAACATTTTAGTGTAAAACACAATTTTTATAAAGGAGGTGTGCCAGCATGAAAAAAGAGCTGGGCGTAGCACTAATTATTTTAGCCCTTATTGTGGGCTTTGTTGTAGGTATGGGGTTTGGCAAACCTGTTGCACCTGCTCCTCAGCAGAATCAGACGGCTGAGGTAAAAACTGCTCCTGTAAAGGATATTGCTATTTTACTTATTGGTGATTTACACAGTCAGGTATTTCCGTTTGACACCAAGGTAAAAATTACAGTGGGAGATAAAAAGGAGAAAGTGCCTGTAACTGATGGCGGTATTGTTCGTGTAGCAAGCTTGATAAAGGGCGTCAGGGCGGTCTCAGATGGCACTCTTGTCTTTAATGCAGGTGATCTGTTTGCAGGTCCAATCTTTTCTACCTTTAATGGTGAGCCAGAGGTTAAAGCTATGAATGAAATAGGATTTGACGCTATGACTATTGGTAACCATGAATTTGATAAAGGTATACAGGTTATGGTTAATGCTCTGAAAAATGCTAAATTTCCAATAATTAGTGCAAATTTGAAGACTACAGATGAGCAGCTGAAGAATCTGGTAAAACCATATATTATTAAAGAGGTTAACGGAGTCAAGTTTGGTATTTTTGGCCTGATTACTCCAGATCTTCCTCGTATTAGTAATGTAGGAAATGCTGTTACAGTTGAAGATCCTATTGCTGTTGCTAAAGAAATGGTAAAGAAACTTAGAGACGATGAGAAAGTTGATGTTGTTATCGCACTTACTCATGTGGGAACTCCTTTAGATGAGAAGTTAGCTAAGGAGGTTCCAGGCATAGATATTATTCTTGGTGGCCATACTCATGATATTGTTTATGAAAAGGTTGGAAATACTATTATTGCTCATGCAGGAGCTAAGGGAAATGTAGTGGGTTATTTGAATATCAAGGTTAAGGATGGGAAGGTTGTCGACTCCAAGTGGGCACCTGTGTTTATGGGAGAAGATCCAGAGACAGAGTATGTTCTTTTACCTTACAAAGAAAAGATGGATGAGATATATTCTGCAACTATAGGCTATACCAAGGTTGATCTCGATGCAAGAAAGGTTACGGTTAGAACCAAAGAATCTAATCTCGGTGACCTCATTACCGATTCTTGGATGGAGTACTTCCCAGAAGCTGATCTTGCTATCACCAACGGTGGAGGTATAAGAGGAGATAGAATTTATCCTGCCGGTGTTATTACATACCAAACTTTGCTTTCTATTCATCCATTTGGTAATACTGTAGTTGTTACCAAACTCACTGGTAAAGAATTAAAGGAAGTCTTTGAAATTTCTGGTAGTGCTCTAAGGGTTAAAGATGATGGTTGTGACGATTCTAATCGTGCACCTACCGGTGGTTTCTTGCAGGTTAGTGGTGTAAAGGTTACATATGATCTGTCGAAGGCTCCATTCTGTGCTGAGTACGATGGTAGAACTGTCAAGAAGATTATTAACCCCGGTGAGCGTGTCAAAGAACTTCTGGTTTACAACAAGAAGACAGGAAAGTATGAACCTGTTCAGGACGATAAGACATATACCGTTCTTATTAACTCTTGGATGGCTGGTGGCGGTGACGGTTATTATATCTTCATGGACAAAGATAAATCAGATTCCACACAGACTATTCCAGATGTGCTTATGTATTACATCAAGAAACACTCTCCAATTGCACCAAAGGTTGAAGGCCGTATTATAGAGGTTGGTGGGACTCCTCTTTGGAAAGACTAATTACACTATATGCTTAAAAAGGCGGGGAATATTTTCCCCGCCTTTTTTGTTTTTGGTAAGATATACATATACGATGCACCGTATAGGAGGGTGAGGGTTATGGGATTTATAGCTTTTATGACAGATTGGGGATATACACATTATGTTGCACAGGCTAAAGCTGTTGTATATAGGGTATATCCCCAAGCAGAGATAATAGATATTACACACAATATTCCACATTTCGATATTAGGGCAGGCATGCATGTACTCTACCGTATACATAAGGATTTTCCTGATGGTTCCGTGTTTTTGGCCGTGGTTGATCCTGGTGTTGGTACACAGAGGAGGGCTATTTTAGGAAAGTTTGGTAAATACTACTTTGTGGCACCTGATAATGGCATCATGTCAATGATACTGAGAGATTATCCAGATGCTGAAGTGTATTCTATTGAGAATAGAAAATATTTTTATCTTAAAGAACCCACTTATACATTTCACGGTAGAGATATCTTTGCCCCTGCTGCAGCCCATATACTGGCTGGGGTGCCTCTTGATGAATTTGGTCCTAAAGTGGATAATCCTGTAATGCTTGATGTTTTCAAACCCAAGTGGGATGGTAGACATCTGAAAGTCGAAGTGGCATATGTTGATGATTTTGGAAATGTTCAGCTGTACCTCAAAGATTTACCATGGGATGAGAAGCAATATCCACAGGTATGGGTTAGGGGTTTTAGGGCAAAACTGGTAAAAGCCTATGGTGATGTGCCTGCTGGTACTATGATTTTCCATAGAGAGAGTAGTGGATTCTGGGAACTTGCTGTTAGTGGTGGTAATGCTGGTGAGGCACTGAGGGTGAAATCTGGAGATATTATTGAGATTATTCCTGTTGATTAATCTTATAAAAACTTGGAGGAGGGAGCCGGGCGGGCATATG
>JAADFF010000056.1 GCA_013153035.1 Dictyoglomota bacterium
ATCCTTTTGCCTCATAAGGTCCTTAATAACCATATTTATCGCCCCCTTGTAAACATCGTTTATCATCTCCATATAGGCAAAGGGGGCTTAGTAAGCCCCCTTTATCATTTTATGCTGCTTTCAACCTCTTAACACGTGCTTTGTGTATAAACAGGGTCACGGCAAGGAGTGTAATACCTACAATATCAGTAATAAATGTTGGATCTATCATAAGAAATGCTGCAATAACAAACAATGTTCTTTCCCACCATTTCAGATAGTCAGACTCGTATCCCTCAGCAGCAAGACCCAGTGCATAAGCACCAAGAAGACCTGTGATAAATACCTGGAGTATCTTAATAGGATCAGCAAGGAATGTAATCTTTCCTATCTTTACAGCAAAGAACTTAGCTCCTTCTCGCAGTTGCTGGAGATACTGAGAATATGGAATAAGGTTTCCACCAACACTCATTGTTGTCTTATCAGGGTCAATAAAGAGCAAATATGGATTGTATGCAAACATAAATGGCAAAATAAAACCGGCAAGAGCCAGTTTCACAGCAGTCCATCCTGTCTTGTTGGGGTCAGCATTTGCAATACCTGCACCAGCATATGCGGCAAGTGCCACAGGTGGGGTAAGGTCTGCAATAACGCCAAAGTACAGAACAAAGAGATGAGCTGCCAATGGGAAAACACCCAGATTAACCATAGCGGGTACAGCCATTGTTGCAAGTACAACATATTTAGCTGTAGTAGGTAGTCCCATACCAAGAATAATAGATGCAATCATGGTGAAGAACATCGTTAGGAATAGTTTCATACCATCTTGCGAAATAAATGGCATTATGCTATGAAGACCCGCAGCCCAAGAAGATGCAATATTTATAAGAGAAGTCGTCAGCTTACCACCAAGACCTGTTAGTGTAACAGAACCTATAACAATACCTGCACCGGCACATGCCATGGCAACACCAACAGCACTCTTGGCACCACCAGCCAGCGTATCAAGAAGTCTCTTAAATTCTTTAGTAGGTGCAGACGATAGCAGAGGGGCAATAAATATGGTAAAGAAACCAAAGATATTGAGCCACTTTGTTAAAGTCGTACGCTGTATCACCATACCAAAGAGGTGCACCTTACCCTCAACTTGAGGAAGGCCATAAATATAAATTGAGGCCAGAACAAGCACCATAAGAATCCCAAATATAGCCTTCATATACTTTCTTTCTTCTTTTACAAGATATATAGCCACAACACCTATAACAATACCCCATGCAGCCGTAAATGTTGGTGTATAGTTTTTCAAAAGCATGTAGACTATACCAATAATAGGCAAGAATAGTATCCACTTTTCTTTAAGTATCTTCACAGCAGATGGCAAATTTTCACGGGATATACCCTTAAGCCCCAACCTCTTTGCCTCATAGTGAACCATAATACCAACAGCAAGATAATACAAGACAGCCGGCAAAATAGCGGCAATCATAATATCTCTATAAGGTAACTCAAGGAACTCAGCCATAATAAATGCTGCCGCACCCATTACAGGTGGCATAATCTGACCACCTGTCGATGCCGCAGCCTCAACAGCACCGGCAAAGTATGGGGGATAACCAATAGATTTCATAAGAGGAATGGTAAATGAACCTGTACCTACAACATTAGCCACCGAAGAACCAGATATTGTTCCCATAAGACCTGAAGCAATAACGGCAACCTTTGCAGGACCACCTACAGACCATCCTGCAAGGGCCAATGCAAGCTCAATAAAGAGGTTGCCAACACCGGTAAATTCAAGAAAAGCACCAAACAGAATAAACATGAAGACAAACGTTGCCGAAACGGCAATTGGTGTCGTGTATATACCATTACCCTCAATGTACATGTGAGATATGACTGTCTTAAACTGATAGGCCCTGTGTCCTAAAATACCGGGCATACCGGGTATGAATGTATAGGCAAGGAAAAATGCAATGATAAGGAAAAACCATATACCACCAACACGACGGGCACCCTCAAGAACAAGGGCAATGAGAATTACGCCCATAATGATATCCCATATATTAGGATTACCCGCCCTATAAATAATATCGTGATAAAAAAGCACGATATAAAATGACGATGCGGCACCAAGTATAGCAAACACATAATCATACCAGCCAATTTTCTCCATGCCTTTTTTAGGTGCTACAAAGATATACAAAAGAAACATGGCAAACCCTAGGTGAACGGCCCTTTGAATCAATCCGGCCAGCTCACCAAAGAAAGCTGTATACAAATGAAACAACGACATACCAATAGCGATAGCATTGATAATGCGGTCCCAAAACACACTACCTGTGCTTCGTGTGGCGGCACCACCTTCATACTCTTCTAAGATCTTCTGTACATCTACAGCTCCATTATCTGCAGACTCATCGATTTCTTCAATGATTTCTTTTACCTCTGCCACAGCAGGCACCCCCTTTTCCACTCTATATCAACTCTACCCGTTTTCTTCACTTCGGGCATGAGCACAAGCTTCCCATCAACATAAAACCTATACCGATTAAGAGGAATCATAAGATATGTAAGACTCTTAAAATCCCTCTCACCGGTCACCGTTACCCTATAGTCAGAGGCCGTATCAGATATAGTAGCCACCTCTACAGCACCCTCGGCTGGAAGACCAGCTCCAAAATCTGGCAGCTCCGACCACAGGGCATGAAAACCTCTATCATCAACACGAATAATATCCTTGACATCCAGCCTTATAACCGAATGCTTGTATACCACCGTTAGTGTAGCTGTCTTACCTACCGGAACATCAACCGTATATGTTTTCACGCTTCCATCAGGCTCATTAAGTGTTACATGAAAAACAAGATGGCGACTACCAAGACATGATATGTAAAATGTGGTGGCGGCAACCACCGCCACCACTATAAGGAAGATAATACTTTTCCGCATAGTTACTTAGAAAGTTTGCCTTTCTCCTCAAAGAATTTCTTTGCACCGGGATGCCAAGGAATAGACATTCCCTTAACAGCATTGTCGAGATTAATCATTGCACCTTTGGCATGAGCCTTGGCAATCTCATCAGTATGAGCAAATATTGCATCGAGCATCTTGTATACGATGTCTTCAGGAATATCTTTTCTAACGATAAGAATAGCCTTAACGGCTACAGTCTTCACATCTTCGTCCACACCTTTATAAGTGCCTGCCGGAATAATATCCTGTACATAGAACGGATATTTCTCTTTGAGAGCCTTGGCATGCTCATCATCAATAGGAATAAGTTTAATTGCCTTGGAAGCTGCAAGCTCATTAACAGCAGCTGTTGGATAACCTGCCGTTAGGAATGCTGCATCAAGCTGATTATTTTTAAGCTTCTGAACAGCATCTTTAAAGGAAACATGGTCTGCAAGTGCAAGATCATCAAAGGAAAGACCATAGGCCTCAAGAATCTGCTTTGCATTGGCCTCTACACCAGAACCAGCTGCACCAACAGCAACTCTCTTGCCCTTAAGGTCGGCAACAGAGTTAATACCAGAATCTGCCAGTGTGACAATCTGAATGTGCTCTGGATAAAGAGCCATCATTCCGGCAATATTATCGACTTTCTTACCTTCAAAAACCTCAACACCATTGTAGGCATAATAGGCAATATCATTCTGAACAAAAGCCATATCAGCCTGACCATCTTTCAGCAAGTTAATATTGGCAACAGATGCACCAGTAGAACGAGCCTCTACCTTTACATTGTCAACATAATCGGATATAACCTGTGCGATAGCTGTTCCCAGAGGATAATAAGTACCAGTTGTACCACCGGTTGCCATAGAGAAGTTGTAAGTTTGCTGTGCCTGGCCACCACATGCAACAAATACCATACTCACCGCCAGAATGAGAGCTAACACTGTCATCAATTTTTTCATAAACAATCACCTCCTACCAAAATTTTAACATATGATATGCATTCTTATATACATAATTCACATAAATATACAATAATCGGTGTAACAAACATATTAAACAAAACATCTAAATTACTGGAGGGAGCAAAAACAATATAGGGGATGACACATGTCATCCCCTAAGCATATATAGTTATATTTGCAATATTACTTCTTGATATTACCAACAATTTCATGCGCTGTCTCGGCGGCAATAGCACCATCGGCAGCAGCAGTAATAATCTGTCTCAGAGGTGTATTTCTCACATCACCAACAGCAAGTATAAGAGGATTAGAGGTTCTCATACGCTCATCGGTAATAATAGCACCACTATGATCTACCTCAACAATACCCTTAAGGATATCGCTTCTAGGCACAAGACCTATAGCAATAAATACTGCATCTACAGGCAATTCTTCTGTCTTACCATCTACAACATTTTTGATTTTCAGGGCATTTACTTTCTGGTCACCCTTGACCTCCTCAACTACTGTATCCAGTATAAACTCAACATTGTCATGGGCTTTTAGCTTATCAACAAGAGCCTTTTCTGCCCTAAAGCCCTGCCTACGATGAATGAGATATAGCTTATCTGCAAGACCAGCAAGCACCAAAGCCTCGGCAAATGCAGAGTTACCACCACCAACAACGGCAATGGTCTTTCCTCTAAAGAAAGGACCATCACATGTGGCACAGTAAGATACACCGCGACCGGCAAATTCCTTTTCACCGGGTACACCAAGATGTCTATGCTCTGCACCAGTTGCCCATATCAGCACATGAGCGGTATAAGAATACCCAGCCTGCACCTCTACATATCCTTCATCATTATGAGGCACAACACTGGATACCTCATCCCATAAAATTTCTACACCGGCCTTCTCCACCTGAGACTTCATACGCTCTGCCAACTCTGGACCTTTTATAGATTCAAAACCGGGATAGTTTTCTATCTCATCAAGCTCTAAAAGGGCACCACCTGGCATACCCTTATCAACAATAGCTGTCTTTAATCCATATCTTGCAGCATATAATCCAGCTGTCAAACCTCCTGGACCTGCTCCAACGATAAGAACATCGTAATCTACAGCCACAATGTTCACCTCCCTTAACTTTATTGTGCGCCGAGAAATTATACCATACTTTACTTGGTATTCTCAATAGATACAGTAGCTGTGGTCCCATCTATTGACAAGATGGCATTAAAGATTTGAATACCGCAAGTATAGTAAGATATTTTTAGATGAAAATTACCATCGGGTAACCACAACTTTCTATCTTCAAGATATAACTTCCCATCGTCTGGTACTTGATACAATGTATACATAAAATAATTATTTTTCTGTGGTTTGCCTTCATGATATCTCAAACCGACTTTATCAAGATCTTTCTTATCAACTTCAAGATAAACAAATTTTGTATAAAGCTTGGGTATTTGTAGACTTCTCGTCTTTGCATAAAAGTCAAGATATACCCAATGTCCTTCTTTTTTTACCTGTACATCAGGATATATAGGATGAGAACAAACAGTTGATGCAACAACAGTTGGTAAAATACTAGCTGCAAATACTATCGCCATCAATAGAACCACTCCCACAGTAAGCTTTTTCATTTCTATCCCTCCTCTTCCAAATCAATTTCATAAAAATCATATCCTCCATAACGCCTGATAGCAAGATACTCCCCACCTCTGGCATCTGTTAGCACATAAGCACGGTGTTCAGGAAAAAGCCCTTCAATACGAGAAAGCAAAAAAAGAGCCTCCTCAGGTACTGCAGATTGCAGTTTTTTCACAAAACCAGAACACTCAAGAGATTGCATGAGAACAGGAAGAACATGAATAACATCGTCCTCCTGCATACGGTTCACAACATCAAGAAACAATCTTAGACCACGGGTTGTCCACTTCATACTTTCCACCCCCTACTTTTATTGTAGACCAAACACAATAAAAACAATATTCTTCAGAACACGATATATCTCTGGAAGGTGGAAAATGATAACGACAACCGCCAACAAAGACAAGGATACAACAAGCCTTTTATACACGTCATGCCATGGCAAAGAGCCACATAATTTATAGTAAAGAAGCTCACCAAGCCAAAAAGCAAGATAACCGGCAACCATGTACAGATATAGAACATTCCACAAACCAAGCAAAAGTGTAGATATCAAAGCCAAAGAGGTGATAATCCACCACTGTCTTTTTTCACGAAAAATAACCTTCGACAACCGCAGAAGGAATAGATGAATGCCACTAACAGCAACTGCAGGAATAGATTCAACCAATACTCCTTGTATGAAATATATAAAGGCATGTATATCTAACAACTTATAACCAATATAAACAATAGGCATATAAAGCACAAACCTTAGATCTACAACATAAGGAAAGGGAAGTGTATAGATGTCACCAGACGAATCAGTCTTCTTCTGCTGCTCCGGTTTTTTCACAGCCTGATATGGCAAATCATCCACATCAATAAGTGATTGAAACTCTGTATTCTCGATAGCGTAGCGGAACATAGACAAAAACTCCTCTTTACCCGAAGCATGAACCACGGCCGTGTACACAGAAATAAATACATTCATATAATCTGTCAAGTCAGGTGGTATCTGATACTGAACCACATCGGCAAGCACATGAATAGCACTGTATATATCTTCAAACACATGTCTATATGGTGTATATTTCGATGCACTTGAGAGAAATTCATCCCACGATAGCATATCCCTAGCAAGAAGCTTGTACAAATGCACCATACGATATACAAACCCATATATAGCAGCCTTCAGGTAAACACTAACAAAGGTCAAAAGCTTACGCGTAACAAATAGATATTTCGCATCTTTCTCTCCTGTTCCCAAATCAATAGCCCAGAACAGCAAAGAGCGTATCTGTTCTAAATCTTCCAAGGTAATTTTTTCTATCTTTTTCTTGCGCCAATTATCAACAATGGATATATACTTTTCTATTTCACTGGCCATAATACATCACCCATGAAAACATATACCATTTTCCTATTACAATATTACTATGGGACATATGGAGATTATAAAAGATTTACCATTTCCAAATGGTGATGCTAGGGATATATATGTATACACACCAGATGTAGAAGATGCATCTTTACTGGTTGTCATTTATGATGGACAATTTGTATTTGACCTGTATCCCACCAAGCATCCATTAGGCATTAATCTATATGCAGATATGGCTATCAAGCAGGGAAAACTTCCACCCATTACCATCGTAGGAATTGAATCTACTGCAGATAGGCTAAACGAGCTCAATCCTTGGGACCATCACACTTGCCAAACATTTTTATCTGGTACTGTTCTACCAATAGTTGAAAAACAATACAAAGTCAAAAGACCATATATAAACATCGGTTTTTCTGCAGGTGGTCAGGTAGCCATATATATGAGTAGATATGCCGGTTTATTTGATATGGCTGGCGCCATTCTTCCACTGTGGACACCCGGAAAGCATGAAATCAATGCCATCTATTCCCGATTTACATATCTTGTCATGCGCTCTCAATCTGATGCAAATACCATAAAACAATCGTTGGGAGACAATGTCGTATATGATATTTACCCAGATGCCTATCACACTGTTAATTTCTTCAGACAGATACTTCCACATACTATAGAGGTGCTGGTAAAACATGCGTCAGAGATATAAAGTTTTGTATACCCCACCCAGAACATTATTTATTCCTGTTGGAACCCCTCTTATGGGTAAAACCACATGGATAAAAAAAGCACTGCCTAAAACTATTGCTTCTGTTAGCAGAGATGATATTAGAAAAGCCATATCACGCCCAGTTTCACTTGGCATAGGTAAATTTTATGAAACAATAGTAGATGAGCATATGGAAGACGAGATAGAAAAACTATGGTGGTATGCCTTAGAGTGGAATATGAAAAGAGGTGTGCCCTTAGTATCAGATACAACAAATCTCACCTATAGAGGAAGACACAGACTATGCCAGCTGGCACAGCAACACCGATATGTTCCTATTGTTGTAGTCTTTGCAACAAGAGACATGTTGAGAGAATGCATAAACAAAGACTCAGAAACACTTATAAATCGTGCTAAAGAACTTTACAGATGGGCTACAAAGCTAAAAGACAAAGACCAGTATTTATCACTGATAAAGGAACTGGGCATCTCCTCTCCTCTGGGTATCACACTGATGATGAGAAACTACGAAAGACTACACAAAGACAATATATTCATTAATACCCGTGTGCTATCTGCTATGCTTAAACGTATGTATAGAGACTATCCTTATAGGGCATACCTGAAGACA
>JAADFF010000072.1 GCA_013153035.1 Dictyoglomota bacterium
TTACTCCCGGAGCTACATTCATATCACTCACCTCCATGGATATATGTGGCCGCACGACTCATTCGCTCGTTAACAGCCATTCCAACCCCTTCATTTTCTACCATAAGTGCGGCAATAACTTCCCCTTCCATTCTATCAGCATCTCTCAATGCCATATACAGCCTAGCAGCTGCATCCTTCTCATCACTGCCCAGCGATATAAATCTGTCTGTAATATCCCTATATTTTTCCAATGCTATGGCGATAGCACCATGCTCCTCAACAAATCTCATAAACGCCTCTTCATCTTTAAAAACATGTAGCGGTTTTTCAGGGGCATAGTGCCTATAGGCATGACCCGGTGAAAGGGGTCTACCATCTTTGGGTTTTACATGTATCTCTACAGGTTTACCGGTAACCTTCTGTATATCTTCAGGTGTAATAGCACCCAACCTGTATATCTTTAGTGGCACATCGGTGGCATCTACCACCGTAGACTCTACTCCTACGGCCACAGATCCACCATCTATGATAAACACCTTGTCACCAAAATCTTCAAAGACATGCTGTGCCGATGTGGGACTGGGTCTTCCAGATAAGTTGGCACTGGGAGCGGCAATAGGTGTACCGGCGTACTCAATAAGCTTTAGGGCATATGGATGTGCAGGCATTCTCACCGCCACAGTAGGAAGACCACCTCTAACAACAGATGGTACAGAACCTTTAGCAGGAAGAATAATAGATAGAGGACCGGGCCACAAATTTTCCATCATTGCCCTTGCATAATCTGGTATATATTCATAGAGAAAATCAAGCCAGTAAAGGGTATCTATATGTACAATAAGCGGATTATCTGCCGGTCTACCCTTTAGTGCAAAGATCTGCCTTACGGCATCAGGATTAAAGGCATCGGCACCAAGCCCATAAACGGTCTCTGTGGGAAAAGAGACAACCCCACCGTTTCTAATAATATTAGCTCCCTTTTTCACACATACGAGGGAACCACTCTCACGGCAAACCACCAGCTATACCTCCAAGATGGCAACACCACGCCTGCCATCTAAGAAATACATATAATCGCCAACCCACATGGCGTAGTTGAAGATATCACCCATATCTTCTATACGTTCAACTTCCTTTAAGCCCCTTGAAACATCATATTTCACTATGTCCCACTCTTTACCGCCCACCTGCGCTGATGCATAAAGATAACCATCTCTATACAGAAGATTTTTCAGATGGGGAACTTCATATTCCTCCACATTACTACCATCAATAATCCATAGCTTGTGCTTATCTTCATGATAGGACGATACATATAGTCTTCTACCATCGGTAATGCCATCTTCTACCATGCCAACATCTAACCCACCGATAATCTTCAGACCTTCGTCTGATGTAGAAATATATCTGACACCACTTCTACCACCGAAGGCCTTATATCCGATCTTGATATACCCTACATCGTGAACCATTTGAACCTCTTGTATGTCATCACCCGATATATGAAACACTATAACATCGCCTGACGGATACAAGTGTATATATGCCGTATCATCCTCAAACCAAACATATTTCACATGTATCCCTCTTTTCTCATATACAACCTTAGGTTCTTCAGGTGTTGAGATATCCATAACTATCATACCGGCATCAGATACGGCAAATAACAGGTTATCTTTGATGTAAACATCATATGTGGTAAAAGATGATTTTGTTTCTGGCAGTCTAATTCTGCTTACCTCTGTCAAAACATCATTGTTCTTCTTCAAAATGACAATACCCTTATAGAGTATGCGACCTTTGAAAAACTCTTTAATAATGTTCTCTCCGCCCCGAGAAGACCAAATACCACCGACATATATGTAATCGTCTTTTTTTTCAAGATGCCATGCCCAGAAGCCTTTAACACGGGATATCTCTGATGGTTTTTCCGGCTTGGATATATCCAGCTCGACAACCCCTTCAACCGCCCCTAAAAGGAGTCTATCATTTTCTTTAATCGCCCCATACCACGGACTAAAGGATTTTACCCACCGTTGTTTACTATCACGCCACAGTAATAACCCCTCATTTTCAAAGCCAACAAGAATCACTCCGTCATGTTCATAAACCGTGGTGGGAAAACCGTCAACCTTAAAGAGACATCTGTCATCGCCGGGAGAAAATTTCATTATTTCCCCTGTATTCTTTAAAACATAGAGACTATAACCATCAATAAACGATGAAACGACATCACCTATATCTTTTACCATACCCAAATACTTTTTTTCAGGAAGCTTATACAACTTGAGGCTGTTGTCTTTTTTCAAAACGGCAATACCGGGAGATTGAGAAGCAAGTAAGATGCCGGCATCATCGTATCTATCTACCTGTCTAATATTAGAAGGATCAGATATATCAAGAATGATAACATCACTACCCGAACGTACAGCAACATAAGTATCACCTATAACAAATAAACCGGACATGTTCTCATCAAAGAAAATACCCACATCTTCTACCCCATGAGGTGTAATTTCATATACCACAAGGTAGGTACTAAAGACACTTCCTACAACAGCTAAAACAAGATTACCTACAAGTTTGACATCAACCACTAGGGTACCAATTTCCTCTTTTAATGGAATAAACTCATCTCCCCTACGGGCATATATCCATAAACCTGTACCAGAAAGCACAAGATATTCATTGGATATCTCCACCTTATATGCCTCTTTACCACTAAGAAGATACTCTATCTCTGTGGATAAATCCTTCTCTACATGTAGTCTTACAAGTCCTGAGCGCATACTCTCTCCATCAACAGGATCACGCCAAGAAGCAGCAAGGTAAAAATACCCGTCATGATATTTGATATCAAAGACATCCTTAAGAAGGCCCCTACGCCCTACAACTTTCATATGCCACGCTCCCTGATACAAGTTTTTTATTTCATATCACATATATTTTACCGCTTAAACACTGTTTCTAAACATTATGCAGAGTTTTAACAGAAAAAGGAGGCACAACATAGTTGTGCCTCCCTATCATATATAAATGGCGGCGAGGAGGTGTTAAGCCTTACCAGAAGCACCCAAAAGTCTCAGTCTGGCTCTAACAACCTCTGTTACATATTTTTTACCCTCACCAAGGTACTTACGAGGATCAAACTGTGCAGGATTCTCTACAAGATACTTACGGAGCCCTGCAAGGAATGAGATACGCAAATCTGTATCAGTATTAACCTTATTAATACCACCCTTAACAGTTTCCACCAGTAGATCGCTAGGCACACCTTTGACACCTTCCAGCTTGGCACCGTACCTATTGGCAAGCTCTACCATATCCTGAGGGACAGAAGAAGCACCATGAAGTACCAGAGGAATGCCTGTGCGTTTCTTGACCTCTTTCAATCTCTCTATATCAAGCTTGGGCTCGCCCTTAAACTTAAATGCACCATGAGATGTACCAATAGCTGGAGCAAGAAAATCAACACCTGTTTCCTTAACAAACTGTTCTGCTTCCTCAGGATTGACAAGTATGCTCTCGGCACTCTGAACATTGTCCTCGATACCAGCCAAAGTACCCAGCTCTGCCTCCACAGATACACCTGCGGCATGGGCAATTTCCACAATTTTCTTTGTAATAGCCATGTTTTCTTCAAAGGGCTTATCAGAGGCATCTATCATGACAGAACCATAACCTGCCTTAATGGCAGCCATAATGTACTCAAGACGCTTGCCGTGGTCAAGGTGCAGGGATACAGGTATAGGCAACCTCTCAGCGTAACGTCTTACCATTTCCACAAATATCTCAGCACCAAGATATGGATCACCATTACCTGCATACTTAATGGCACCCTCACTGGTCTCAATAATGACAGGTGCATTCTCTGCTACTGCACCGTCTAAAATGGCCTGCAAGAATTCAAGATTATTTATGTTAAATGCAGGCACAGCATAATACTCCTTATTGGCCTTATCTAAAATGACTTTGGTGTTTACATATGGCATATATACCACCTCCCAAATTTATATTACCACCGCTACCTCACCGTAGCAGTTAAGTATATCAAACAAACAGTATATAGGGATATGTTTATTGCATACCAAAGCCAGCATTTGCATAATTCGCAGGCATCTAACAAGCAAGTTATAGCTTATTTATTATCAGATTGTTCTTTCTCAGAAACTTTATCAATATACAAGTACATCAGATAGGCAATAATTGTAGGAACAACAACAAATGATGTAAATGTAGCCAACTGGAGTCCAGACTTACCAGATGGAGTAGCACCACCTAAAAAGTCTACAGCAAGGGGATACAAAACAATGAGAAACAAGATAACAAGAATATTCTGCCAGTACTTCATAATATGTCGCCTCCTTATCAGAGGAAATCTATATCTGTATTATACTATAGTAAACGCCGCACTTTAGGAGGTGACACATATGAAACCACTCAGTGGTGATGAGATACGCGAATCTTTCCTTGAATTCTTTGAGAAAAACGGACACAAGAGGCTTCCATCTAGTAGTCTGATACCTGATGACCCTACGCTACTGTTCACAACAGCCGGTATGGTACAGTTTAAACCATATTTCTTAGGGAAAAAAGAACCACCATTTGACAGTGCAACAACAGTACAAAAATCTTTCCGCACATCAGACCTCGAAAATGTCGGCCGCACAACGAGACACCACACATTCTTTGAGATGCTTGGCAACTTCTCATTTGGTAGATACTTTAAAGAAGGTGCTATCACATTTGCATGGCAGCTCATTACAGAGGTATGGAAACTTCCAGTAGATAGACTGTGGGTTTCTATATACGAAGAAGATGAAGAGGCATATGAAATATGGAGCAAGAAGATAGGTGTGCCAGACAGCAGAATAGTAAGAATGGGCAAAGACGACAACTTCTGGGGACCACCAGGCCCCACAGGCCCATGTGGACCATGTACAGAAATTCACTTTGATATGGGTGAGGATTGGCCATGTGACCATCCCGAACTGGGACCTGCCTCTGAATGTGAGAGATTTAGAGAGTTTTGGAACCTCGTGTTTATGCAGTATCATCAAGACGAAGAAGGCAATCTACACCCACTAAAGAGAAAAGGTATAGACACAGGAATGGGGCTTGAGCGCATGGCATCTATCATGCAGGGCACCATTTCTAACTTTGAAACAGACCTCTTTGCACCTATTCTTGCCTACCTAAAAGACCTTACAGGCAAACCATACGACCCCAAAGGCGGTGAGTACACAACAGCCTACCGTGTCGTCATGGACCATATCAGAGCCCTGACATTTGTCATAGCCGATGGTGCATATCCTTCCAATGAGGGTAGAGGCTATGTTGTCAGAAGGGTTATCAGAAGAGCATTAAGATTTGGTAAGAAACTGGGACTGGAGAAACCTTTCTTATACGATGTTGTACCCGTCGTTGTAGATAGATATAAACATGTCTATCCCGAGATAGAGGAAAAGATGAAGATTACCATGTCCATCCTCAAGGCAGAGGAGGAAAACTTCTTCCGCACCATCGGACAAGGACTGAATATCCTCGAGAATTATGTGGAACAGGCCAAGAAAGAAGGCAGAAACTTCCTCACAGGCAAAGAGGCGTTTAAGCTGTATGACACATACGGTGTGCCTGTAGACTTTATCAAAGACACGCTGGAGGAAATGGGCTTTTCCATTAAAGAAGAAGAGCTGGAAGAAGAGCTGGAAAAGGCAAGGGAGAGAAGCCGCAAATCTTGGAAAGGTGGTCAAAAAGAACTTATAGACAATGAACTGAAGAAAGCACTACCCGAGAACTTCTCCTCTACCTTTGTTGGGTATGAGAAAGAGGAAGAAGATACCAAGATTATGGCAATCCTGAAAGATGGTAAAGCCGTAGAGGAAGCGGGAGAGGGAGAAGAAATATCGTTTGTTCTTGAGAAAACACCATTCTATGCAGAAAGTGGTGGCCAGATACCCGACCATGGTTATGTGGAAACAGAAACAGGTAGAGTGGAAGTGTATGATGTTCAGAAGCACCTTGATGGCAAAGTTTTCCTACATACAGGTAAGGTTGTAAAAGGTACTGTTAAGGTAGGACAAGAGGCCCACGCAGAGATAGATCACGAAAGAAGGGCAGCTATAAGAAGGGCCCACACAGGCACACATATTATGTACAAGGTCATGAGAGATGTGCTCGGTAGCCATGTATCTCAGGCAGGTTCTATGGTTGGACCCGACTACATACGCTTCGACTTTACACACTTTGAAGCACTGAAACCAGAAGAGAAGAAAGAGATAGAGAAGCGTGTAATGGAGGCAATACTCGCCAATATGCCCGTAACAGTACATCATCTTACACTGGAAGAGGCACTATCCCGTGGTGCTGTAGCAGAATTTATGGACAAGTATCAGGAAAAGGTCAGAGTTGTTGAGATAGGTAATGGCTGGACATTGGACCTGTGCGGTGGTACCCACGCATCGGCTACAGGTGATATAGGCATACTGAAGATAATCTATGAAGGATCGGTCTCTACTGGCGTACGTCGTATAGAAGCATACACCGGCATGAAGGCACTCGAAAGGTATCAGGAGCTGGAAGACACTGTAACAACACTGGCACGTAAGCTATCCACTTCGCCTGAACGTATAGATGAAATCATAGAGAAGATGAAAACAGAGCTGAAAGAGACCCAGAAAGAGCTGGAAAGAACCAAAGAGAAGCTTACCGTTGCCATGATACCAGCCATTGACGCCGAGGGTGAAATGATGGGAGACATATACATACTGGCTAAGGTTCTATCCGATGTGAGTGCCGATGACCTGAGAATGATATCCGACCAGATTCGTTCAAGGCATGAAAAAGCCGTCGTCATACTCGGTGGTATTAAAGACGACAGGCCTATCATGATTGCCGCGGCAACAAAGAACCTAACAGATAAACTGCATATGGGCAATATTGTTAGAGAAGCAGCCAAAGTCATGAAAGGTGGCGGTGGCGGCAGACCAGATATGGCTCAAGCAGGCGGTAAAGACGCCAGCAAACTATCAGCTGCTGTTATGCAGGCCGCCGATATGGTGAAAAAGGCATTACAAGAATGATAATTAAAAGCCGATAGTAATATTAGGGGGCGGGAGTCCGCCCCCTGTTTTATACTGAATATATAAAGATATACGAGGTGAATATAGTGCCCGAAAAAGAAGCATTTCACACAGGATACACAAGGCCAGAACTGTGGAACCCACATGAAGACCCCAGTGGAACGCTACAGGAACGCTCTCGTATTCTTGATAAAGAGCTACAGGAGCTCCGACTAAAAAAGCAGGCACTATCATTTGCCGAACGCATAAGAATAGAACATGCCTACAAAGAAGCTGTAAAAAAACTATGGAAATATCGTATTATTAGCACGCTAGCTGTTGTTATCGCCTACTTTATACTCAATCCTTTTTCGGATATAGACTACAAAACTGTTATATTCACATGGCTTTTACTTCCCATGGTAGACGCATGGCTAAGAGAAGTAAGAGAAATAGATTTTTACAAGTAAGCATTTACTTCATCGTAAACTTCCTTTAGTAGCTCCATATATTCATATTCACCATCTTCTACACCATCCATCTTTTTATAAAGCAATGCCGTTCTATCCGGTGAAATAAATTCATGGAATTCTCTATTCAAATAATCATAGACTTGTATACCTATCTTGGTCGGTATGAGATACCCTTTGGGAGATACCCTTACATATCCTCTCTTCTTGATTGTTTCCAGTATCTTTCCATAAGTTGAAGGTCTACCTATACCTTTCTCCTTCATCTGCCTGATAACCTCTTCTTCCCTCATAGGCCATGCCAGTGGTTTCTTAACAACCTCCACATTCAAAGAAACTTGACTCCCCACTTCAGGCATATATCTTAGAGAATATATTTTGATATCCTTGAAGAATACAAGGTAACCCTCTTTTTCTACCTCTATAGGAACCTCTATACTATCAAAGTCCTTTAAGAGCACGGTAAGATATTTCAAAAGTGCATTTACAGACTGTGATGCCATAAAGCGTCTAAAAATCAGGCCATATAGCCTGCCATGGTCTTTCGTATACTCATCTCTCCCCCTGACCACATCCCAAAACTCCATGACATCAATAGGTCTTGTAGGTCTGATACATTCGTGTGCCCCCTGCATGTGTTCAGATGTCTGAATGTCCCAATACCTGCCATGAAACAGCTCTTCTCCATATTTCTC
>JAADFF010000037.1 GCA_013153035.1 Dictyoglomota bacterium
ACGGTTTTTAGCCTACCCATAGGGGGTGGAAACTCGACGTCGCCGATATTTTCATAGTCCAGTTTTTTAGTTTTTAGCCTACCCATAGGGGAATAGAGAAAGGATACTATTATATAGATTAATGCCATCCACTGCCATTAGCCTATTATGTTGCCTCATAACACCAAGCGCATATAAAGTTCAGACATACAGAGAACTATTTATTCATCCATAGCTATACTATTAACAAACACTAACAGCAGGGGGTAATAAAATGCTCTTTAGAAGTTGGGGAAATATTATAAAAGACTTCTTCGGCAAGGGAGTTTTTCCACACTACACATCTTTTTTCTTAGAATTGCCATTTCGAAAACTTATTCTTTCTCCAAAGCAACTAGCTAACAGACTTCATCTTAAGAAAGATTACCATGTACTGGAAATAGGTCCTGGACCCGGTTATTTCAGTGTTGAGGTTGCCAAAAGACTCAGTCAAGGACACTTAGACTTACTAGATATACAGAAAGAAATGCTTGAAAAGGCTAAAAGAAAAATAGTCAAATTAGGGCTAACCAATGTTACCTTTACGCAAGGAGATGCCACCAATTTACCCTACAACGATAGCACATTCGATGTAGTGTTTTTAGTGGCGGTATTGGGAGAAATACCCAAACCTTCTTTGTGTATTTCTGAAATACATAGGGTATTGAAACCTCATGGTATACTGTCCATTACCGAACAACCGGGAGATCCCGATTTCTTACCTATGCCAAGAGTAAAAAAACTTGCTGAAAAACATGGATTCAGAGTTATAGAGCAATATGGCAAGGGTAAAAACTATACCCTCAACTTTATAAAAACACCCAATTATAGTTAACGTCAATTCATGCTAATGACATCCCAAAAGGAGCAAGAAATATAGTTTTTTCTAAAATTAATCCTCTACGGGTAGTTTAGATGACACATACACCTTTTTCTCTACGCTCTTGATAACAAGTTTGTCATCTGGGGTATTCTGTATATCAGAGCCAGCTTTTATAATGACAACACCTATAACATAATAATGGTCTCCCTTAATCTCTGCCATTGTCTCAGCTATATCCTTATCATCGTCGGGAATGGGGGTATACACAAAGAAATATGCAGTATCACCACTAACATGTGATTTTACATATGCCACATCGGCCATTTTCTTAGAAGAATCATATGAATAAGACTCTGAGGCCAGTTTCTTTTGGGTTTCCACCATGACCTTATAACCGGCTTCATCTTTAATAAGGTCGGCATTAGTCTTGCCCTCATATTGTTTAAAGAGGTCATAGTAGGTAGAAATATACTTATCCGTCCACTTTTTTAGTGCATCAAGATTGGAAGAATATCCAACGCTTACAGAACATGCAGAAAACAGTATAAGAACAGAAAGCAGGGTAAGTATAGAAAGCAACTTTTTCATAATAATCATCTCCTTCCTATCTCTATACTAACATTATCAATAAAAAAAGAGGGGCCTATATGGCCCCTCTACCGCTTTACATCATATTTGATTATTTACCTTCACCGGCAGGCTGAGGTGGTTTTTTGACCCATGGTTTAGGTCTGAGTAGGTCAGACTGTGGGTTTTTATGCCATGTGTGAACATCACCAGATGCATATTTCCACTTCTCAGCGCCTGGGAAAAAGTACCTATGATCTCTGGCATCGGTAGTAACCCATGTATAGTTATCTGTCATTGTCAGAGAACCACTGGGGCACACATCTACACACAGGGCACAGAATGTACATCTACCATAGTCAATCTGTGGACGCTTATTGACACCTTTGGCACCTATCTCATCGAGAACTTCTTTAGGAACTTCCTTCATTTCAATGGCCATGGCAGGACAAATACGGGAGCAGTTACCACAGCCAATACACTTTGTCCAGTCGTTATCATGGGTACCACGATAAACAGATTTACCCTCTCTTGGGTCGGCAAAGTCTGGCCAACGGGGCCATACTTTATCTGGCACCCTTACGGTATGTGGTTTTATAAACAGAAACTTTAGAGCTCTTAGTGGTGCTAAATATCCTATCACCCTTCATCACCTCACTTATCCAAGTCCGGTGGGCATATATCAAAGGAACCATCGATTAGAGAAAAGTCTGCAAGTTCCTGTCCCACTACGATATCTTCCATCAGCACACCGGCATGAGAGGTTGTTGGTCCTCTAACAAATACCCTGTATGGATTAAATCCACCATCAGACCACACATAATAACCAAACTCACCCTTGGTGGATTCTATATGCACATAAGCCTCACCCTGAGGCACCTTAAATGCCAAACCGCTATATGGCTGGTGAATATGTGGTGTATCGTCCTTCCTCAGCTTGTCAATAAGTTGCCTGAGAAGGTCAATAGACTGGTCTATTTCTCTTCTTCTTACCATGAATCTTGCCCAAGCATCACCATCTTTTTCCGTGACAACCTCAAAGTCAAGCTCATCATAGGCTGCATATGGGTCAAGCTTTCTCAGGTCATATGGTACGCCTGTAGCCCTGAGGTTCGGACCTGTAACACCATGTTCCATAGCATACTCAGGGGTGATGGGTGCCAAACCAACAAGTCTTCGCTGAACAACAGCACTATTCATAACAAGTTTGTCGTATTCCTTTAGCCTACCCTCAAGATATTTCAATGTTTCCTCTAATTTATCAAGCCAACCTTCCGGTATATCTCTTCTAACACCACCTGCAATCATATAGATATGATAGACACGGGCACCTGTAAGTGCTTCAAAGAGATCAAGAATGTAATCTCTATCACCAAATGCCCATTGTGTTAGTGGGTAGACACCAACACCACCACCCATAGATGCAAGATACATAAGATAAGCGGAAATACGAGCCATTTCCAACACAACGGTTCTTATATATTTAGCCCTTGGTGGAATCTCCCAACCGGCTATACGCTCTATGGCTGCGTTAAAGGCATATTCATTAACATCAGGCTCAGGAACACATACACGGGGTATAAGGGCAATATTATTTATCCATGTTCTACGTTCCATAAGCTTCTCAAAGGCACGATGTAGATAACCTGGGACAATCTTTGCTTCGATAATCTTTTCACCGTCGACTTTTAATATATAGGCAAAGTTTCCATGAATACCGGGGTGCTGCGGACCCAAGTGTAAATCTGTTGGAAAATCATATGTAACAACAAGCTCACGAATCGGCACCCTCGTCACCCCCTGTCTCCTCTACTGTTGGCTGCTCAAGATTCTTTTCTACCAAGTTTACATAAGGTAGCGGATCATATCCTGCTCCCTGCATTGGATGTTCCTTAAGGTACTGAACGGGATCAAAATCTTTTCTCAGTGGTGGAATGCTATCCCAATCTTCAAGCACATAAGGCTCAAAAGACCTGGGATTACCATCAAATTCAACACCAAACATCTCGTGGACTTCCTGCTCCCAAGTTTTGGCAGGTTTCCAAATATCTACCACTGTTATATGCTTGGGGTTTTCCCTGTCGAGATCATACTTTACCACAAGCATGGTAGGTATCGTATATGACCATAGCCCATAGTTCAGCTCAAACCTACCATCTTTGATAAAGTCAACACATGTAATGAAAGACATATGCTGAAACCCTATCTCTTTCGCATACTGAAGCAAGTCTCTGAGCATCTGCCTTCTCTCTTCTTCCGATTTACCTTCGGCAGGAATCCTTACCCTGAGTCTTCTAGGATATGGGCTTTCTACCTCTAGTCCAAATTTATCTTGTATTGCCTTGATAACCTCTTCCACTCTCATAGGGCAGACCTCCCATCTGTAAAGACAAGGTCATATCCAAAGAGCTTACGCTGATTCTCCTTATAATAATCTCTGTTTTTCACATACTCTTCCCAACCACGGGCCTCGCCCTTGGCAATCATATCCATTAGTTCGGTAAACATCTTCATGTTAGCCTCGGCTCTTGGCATGCAACCGGCAACATACAGATCAACAGGAAGGAATAGATCTAACCTATTAACCGTAGCATGACTATCCCAGTAAACACCACCATTGATAGGACAAGAACCATGGGAAACAACCCACTTAGGAGCTGGCATCTGCTCATAGGCATAGATAATTCTCTTCAGTGTTTTCTTGGTCACATAACCTGTTACGAGTATAACATCTGCCTGTCTTGGTGTTGCCATCGGCATGATACCAAAACGCTCCATATCAAACCTTGAGGTCATAGCTGGAGGAAGCTCCATAGCACCACAACCTGTACAATACATAAGCATCCATATACTGCGTGATCTTGCTTTATCAACAAGTTTCAACCACTCTACCATCTCACATCACCTCACGCAAAGACTGTTAGAAGTAGGCCAAGCAAAGCAATGATGGTTGGCCACTTCCAAAGAACGGTAAATGCCTGATCAGGACGAAATCTACCAAGTACGGCATCAAAGGATATTGCTATGATAAATAGCGCAAATATCTTCACTATAGTATCCCATGCTGTTGTACCACCTAAGAAGAACACGGCAAATAAACCAAGCTCTGCCATCAAAGATGCAGCCTTCATGAGGAGCATCATACCAAGATATTTACCACCAAACTCAACCATAATACCAGAAGCTATTTCATGTGGTGCAATAGCCTGGTCAAATGGCTTCTCAGACATAACACCCTGTAAGGCTATATGTGCACCAATGGCGGCAAGTATCAGTGGCCACTGGAAATAATGCCACCCCGCAGGATTCCACATGCTCTGGGCTGCAGAAACTTTCTGAAGCAATAGTGTACCATCCTTGGCCACAACAGCAAGCAAACCAAGAATAAATGGCAACTCATAGCCAAGCATCATAGACAGGGCACGACCAACACCTATGGCACCCCATGGAGAAGCACCTACTGATGCAGCTAGTGCAAAGCCCAGAGGACCGACAACGGCAAGATAAAGAATCAGTATAAGGTCACCTTTGGTATGGAAGTTCAAACCAACAATAGTGTCCAACGGCAAGAATAGAAGCAGTGCCAGTGGGCCACCCAGTCCCATTATCACACCAAGGTCAAAGACCCAATTTTTCGTTGCGGCATCTTTTTTAGACAAGAGCTTTATAACATCAATATATGGCTGCCATATAGGCGGACCAACTCTGTACTGAACTCGGGCTGTAAATTTCCTGTAGATACCCATTAGGAATAGACCTATCATGACCATTAGGAACAGATATATTAGCACTTTTAGTGTCAGCACTAGGGCACCTAAAAACTTAGCACCCATAGAAGCAGTCCCTACTACAGTTGCTGTATTCACATCTCACACCCCCTTAAAATACCCAGAGCACCATAAGCAGGACAATAAGCCCTGCCAGTGCCCATGTATAGTCACGGGTATCTCCAGTATTCCAACTTTCAATATATGAGGCAAACCAACCAAATATACCGCCAAGCCAGTTGTATACCCTCTCAATAGATACCTTGAAGTATGGCTCAATAACCCTCTCAATAGGACCGTAGAAAGCACCGATAAGCTGAACCTGCCACTCAGGTCTATATGGTTCTGCAGAGTTATAGAAATCATCAAGATTGACCTTGCGAGAACCACCAGATGTTGTGTAAACCAAGAGGGCAACAAGAATACCTACAGTAAAGAGAATAGCCAAGTACCCAAAGTGGAGTATAGAGAAACCATTAACCATGTAAACGGCCTTATCTATCAGAAGAGGACCACCAGCCATAGCACTTTGCATAACCATCTGATTGACAGCATTACCAGTAATAAAGTTGAGTACCTGACCGGGAATAGCACCACCAAGCACAGTAAGGCCCATTACCACCAATGCTATAATTATGCCCCATGCAGATACCTCTTTTACAGAGTGCATGAAGTCATATCCCTTTGTAGGCTGTCCCCACCAAATACCGTGAATGTAGCGGAACGCATACAAGAAAGAAGCGGTACCGGCAATTAGAGCCATAGCAGACAAAACGAAGAACCTACCATACAACGCTGCCTGATAGATGAGATACTTAGATGCAAATCCCCACATAAGTGGGATGGAAACAGTGGAGAGCATGGCAAGGAAGCCCATAAAGAATGTCACAGGCATACGGTGAGCATAAGCGCCAAGCTTATTAAACTCAGTCTCACCACCAGAACGCTTATATGCAGCACCCAATGCCATATATGCCGCCATTTCAAATACACCATGAGCATAAGCATGATAAATGGCACCAAAGAAACCCAATGTATACACGGTCATAGTAACATTCATGTCCTTCTGATACCCTACTGTAATACCTATACCAAGCACAAGGGCCATAACCATATACATGAGTTGACCCATAGAAGAATAGGCAAGAAGATACATGGCATCTTTCTGGGCAAAGGCAAGGAGTGAAGTAAATACAGCTCCAAATGCCAGAAGTATTGCCAATATGAAGAATGCAGTGGGCATGTTTCTAAAGTTGGCACCAAGTGTTGTCACCCACTTACCACTCATAACAGTACCTACAAACATATATACCCACATGAGCATGGCAAAGATACCAACCTTGGAATATGCGGCAGAGAAGAATGCCGCAACGGAAGGATGAGTGCTTCCATATGTGCGTGGTGCCCATGTATGGAAAGGTGGAATAGAAGCCTTAATCATAAATGGAACACCTAAAAGCAATACAGCTGCCAGAGTCATATATGGGTGTTTAATGGTAAGCACAGGAACAGTTTGCATGAGCTCAAACAGACCAAAACCTGTCTTACCATCAGATGCCAGATAGAACAGAAAGATGCCGGCAATCATAGACATAGCACCCACACCAGACCAGAAGGCATATAGCCATGGGCCACCCTCTTTAGTGCGATCGTAGTAAAGGAGCATCAAGAATGCCACGAAAGACATAAGCTCCCAAGAGAAGAAAAGGGCAATAAGATTTACAGAAGCCAAAGTCATATAGATAGCAGCAGCAAGAAGTGGTGTCAGAACATAAAACGGTGTTGTATTCTCATCATCTTTGAATGTCTCAAGGGCATATGCAAGAACAAACATAAGTACACCCATCACCAAAATGGCAAATGTGCCTGTTATCCAGTAATACTGCCAGCTCAAGGTTAGTGTTTCTGTAAGTTTTACAGTAAATGGCTTGAGATCAGCCATCTTAGGCACACCTTTCCATCCTGCCACAAGGGCAATATTGACATACAGTGCAAAGGCTGCTGCAGCAGTTGTAGATATCATTTGAAGAACGCGTTTTGCTTTCTCATTCTTTATAAGGCCAAATAGCGCCGCCAGTATTGATCCCAGCACAAGCACCATTGGCACAGTAAGCACAGACCAGTGCGTTAGCATACCCACACTACATCACCCCTTTCTGAAGGAAGGGTTTAATGGCAAGGTCAAGAAGGTCCATAATCTTGGGCACAAATGGCATGAACCACATGGCAAAAGACACAAGGGTCAACATGATAGGAGAGAAGCTGCGAACAAGATCCATCTTGCCTGTACCCTTATAAAGGGAGATAAACCACTTATACATATAGGCTATTTCCACTATGGAGAAAAGGGCAATGAGCACAAACATTACCCAATACCCTGCCTTAGCCAGTGCCATAAAGAGGAATATCTTTCCCCAGAAACCGATAAATGGTGGCATAGATACAGCTCCAAGAAAACCAAATACCAATGGGATTCTCACATTGGCAGGAGCACCATCTTCACCAATATTACCGGCAATGTAGAAGAGAATAGCCTCAGACAGAATATGATTAATCATAAGAAGGAATGCAGCCTTAAGAGCCAGTTCACTACCCAAACTTATAGCCACAAACACAAGACCTGCCTGTCCCAAAGAAGCATAACCTAAAGCCCTACGGAAACTCTTCTGAGAATATGCCATGACTTCTGCAAAGGCAAAGGTGACAATACCAATCCACAGCATAGTCTGAAGCATCTTCTGAGGAACACCAAACACCATAACCCACATTCTCAACCATGCAAAGGCTGCTGCCTTAGAAGAACCAGATATAAACAGGGCTATAACCTCTTCAGGCACATATTTATATACATCTGGTGCCCAGAGGTTCAGAGGGAAAATCTCTGCCTCAACCCCATAACCTACAAGGAAGAATAGAACACTAAGCACCATAGCCCCTGTCATGCCAACAGTCTTTAATGTCTGCTGGGCATCAAGCATATTGAGAGTCCCCAGCTTACCGTAAAGAAGTGCTATGGCAACGAGAAGGAATGCAGAGGCAACTTCTGCCATAATAATGTATTTAATAGTGGCATAAGCTGTCCCCTTCTTCTTCATAAAGGCTGACAAGCCAAATGCCGCCAAAGCTGTAATTTCGGTAAACACAAACAGGTTAAAGATATCACCTGTTAGGAACATTCCAGAAGAACCCAGTGCTAAAAGAGTCAAAAGGGCATAATACACATCTGCTGGTTCGGCATCGTAACGTGTAGATGCATACATAATAGACAGGAATGCCACAAACCACACAAATGTGCTAAGTACAGCACCCCAAAATGTTACATGTAGCACAATGCCAAATGGAGGCTTAAAACCACCTATCTTAATGATAAGGCCCTCTGGATACAAAGTAGCCCTATAGGCAACTCCTATCATAAAAAGAGTATTAAAGGCATACAAAAGCACAGAAACAGCCCATGCCAACTTCTTACCACCCAGTGCCTTCCAAATGGGCATCAAGAAGACTATGGCAAGAGATATGCCTATCATTAGCATTGGATCAAATAGTTTAAGCGTCACTGCCATCACCTCCACGCATCATCTTGATGACCTTATCCAGCTCAACAGTGCCAAAGTGTCTTTTCACATCAATAACTACTGCCATAGCAAGAGCAAGTGTTGCAACACCAATGACAATGGCTGTAAGCACCAGTGCCTGAGGCACAGGGTCAACCATAGGCTTATTTAGTCCCTTTTCCAATATTGGCGCAGTTCCACCTTTGAGATATCCAACAGATATAAGCAGTAGGTTAACACCACTGTCGGCAATGGAAATGCCTATGAGGACTTTAACAAGGTTTTTCTTTGTTAGAACAACATATAGACCTATACCAATCAGTGATAAAGCTGCTATATAAAACATCATTGCTCAGCCCCTCCCTTCATCATATGGGAGACTACCTCGGTAAGCTCACTACTAACTTTGAGGCCTATAAGAATGTAGACAATGGGGATAATACCACCAGAGAACAGGTCAAAGAGATTACCCTTAGGCAAGAAGTTATAAAGGAATGCTCCACCGGCGAAGATACCGGCAACACCAATAAGGGCAAAACCTGTTCCCGCAATAGACTCTGTAAAGGCAAATGCCTCAAGGTCAAGATGAGTAGACAGGGACACCATATATAGCATGAAAGCAGAGGCTATAACTGCACCAGCCTGGAAACCTCCACCCGGTGTCAGGTGTCCGTGGATGACAATATACACACCAACCAAGAGAATTATAGGAAATACTATTCTTATACCCCATAAAAGCACGGGATGGGCCTTTTTCACCTTTTCGTGTTTTTCCCATGGCAAGATACCAATAACACCCAGTGTGGCAAGCAAAAGAACAGTTACCTCACCGAGTGTATCAAAGCCTCTGTAAGAGACAACAATAGCTGTAACAAAGTTGGGAATACCAGTTTCTTTAGCGGTATTATCTACATAATATTTGGCAAGTTTTGTAAGGTCATGACCAAACGGAACTTCTGTCTGTAAAGAATAAGCCACTACTCCAACAAAGAGTATGACAAAGACCCATGCAAGAATATGTTTTAGCCTCATTTCTCTTCCACCTCCCCCGTACGCTTAATAGCAAACAGGATAATGGCCAGGGAGAGGGCTGCACCAATAGCCGCCTCAGCCATGGCAACATCAGGGGCCTGCAAATACACAAAAAGCATAGACACAACCAGGCTAATGAATCCTGAGAATATCGCTGCGGACAGCAGATTCTTTGTCTCGGCAGCAATGATAGCCATGACAACCATAAGCCCCATCAATACATATATAAGAAAATTGACTACTGTCATACCTCTTCACCTGCCTTAGACTCTTCGTACCTATCAAACTGCGTTTCCTCGGTCAGTGGTACACCTTCATCGTGTGCTGCTCTGATAAGAACAGAGGCAGAAATAGGAGCAGTAAGCAGAAGAAATACACCAATCACGATAGCCTTAAGCACAAACACACCACTACTATCAAGAATGGAAACTCCAAGAAGCATAGAAAGAGCACCAAGTGTAGTAACTTTGGTTGCAGTTTGCATTCTGCAATACAGGTCAGGCATTCTGACAAGACCTAGAGAACCAAGGAAAACAAAGAATACACCTATACTCATAAAAGTCCATCCTACAACATTTTTAGAAAAGATGTTGTATGGCTTAGGCAAAAATGGAGAAGCGGCAAAGAAGATAATAAGCAGAGTAACAACAAGTCCCCAGAAAATTTCTCTTCTATCGCACATATCATACACCCCCTTCCAGATACCTACCAAGAACAATTACGGCGATAAATGATAAGGCGGCGTATACCAGGGCGATATCGAGATAGATAATCCTTCCGAAATACCATGCCAAAAATGCAATAAGCACCACTGTAGAAGTGGTGAGAATATCCAGCGCCACCATTCTATCGGCATTAGTTGGACCCTTTATGAGTCTATAAAGTCCCAGTATAATAGCCGACAGCAAAATGGCAAACAATATGTTAGACCATACACCCATGTCGCATCACCCCGTAATCTTCATTAGAAGTCTCTCAAAGGTGCCACAAATGGCCTCTTTGGCTTCTTCTGGATCAGATGTTGGAGCATCTATCCAGTGAATAAAGAACTCATCATCTTTGACCTCCAGTGTAATCGTACCTGGTGTCAGCGTAATAGAATTGGCAAGAATAAGCTTACCAAGATCAGATTTGAGATTGGTCTTAAACGATACAACTGCCGGATTAATTGGCATAGAAGGATGAAGTACTCTGTAAGCAACATCAAGGTTTGCCTTAATCATTGCATATATAAAGTATGGAAGATAAATAAAGATAAAGAGAAGAATACCTCCAATCGTCGTACGACCTCCCTCCCACGAGGTCACCATCTCAACAGTTCCATAGGCAATAAGAAAGGCTACAATGGCACCAACTAGTAGTTCTTGGGAATTTGTCGTTCCAACAAGGACAAGATAGATTCCCCAAAACACAACACCCAGTCCAAGTGCTTTGAGTAGCTTCAAGGCCATCACCTCTTTTCATATATGATGTACGACCACTGAACAAGACACTGACCGCACATATTTCAACATTGTGATTATAACAAAAGTTGGATATGTAGGCTTATATGCACTGCATATACCAAAGTTTTATTTATAAATCATCATCCCCACCAACAACAGAAAACATGGCATCTAAATAGACTTTCCAGAGATTTTCATATGCCATATAATCCTTTACGCGATGAAGATCTACCCATCGTACAGCAATATTTTCTACACCATCAGGTGTAGGAATTCCAGAAATGTATTTCATGATGAAAAAGTGAACTTTTTTGTCAACTGTCATGCCATCATCTTTGTGATAAACATATGAGACGGAACCTGCATAGCGAACAATCTTAGCCTTAATACCTGTTTCCTCTTCAACTTCCCTAATCGCCGTCTGCTCTAGGGTCTCTCCATCTTCGACACGACCCTTAGGGAATGTCCAAGATCCACGACGGTTCTTCACCATAAGCACCTGCCATGTAGAGCCGTCTTTTCTAAAGACTATACCTCCAGCAGAAACTTCTTTTATGTTTTCGGTATGTACCCCACTAATGCTGTCGCGTTCTTCAGTCCCCATAACTTATTCCACCACGCTCTCAAAGGAAGTAATGAAGGAAGCCTATCCTCTTCAGATGGCATCCAATATACCGCACCCGATACATAGTTTCCACCATAACGGGCAAGAAATTCTTTAAACTCTGAAACCGTAGGAAAATGTCCCGACGCAAATACTCCTTTACCTATTCTCTTCTTCATCCACGGACTTTCTCCATTAAGTACAACAATAACAACTCTTCCACCAGGCTTTAACACTCTGAGGGCTTCCCATATAGCCTTATCTGGATCGGGCACAAATTCAAGTGATGTGAAAAATACAACCCTATCAAATAACTCTTCACCAAACGGTAAGGCCATGGCATCACCAGGCACAATTCCAACAAAACGTTGATTTAGGCGGATAAGCCTCGCAATCTCATCGACATCAGAGACAACCTTATCGAACTTTTTCGCCGCATACTTTCTCATATGCTCTGATGGCTCAACGCCAACAACCCCGCGAATGTTGAAAGGACTGCGGTACATCTTATCAAGTAGCCAACCAGTACCACTACCAACCTCTAACACATTTAAAGGAGGAGCATTTTTAAAGCGACTTCCAGATACACCACTTCCACAGCCCCCACCAACAGTCTTTAGTGGCACTCCATCGCCTAGTGGAGCCATTTTCTGCCAAAACACTTCGAGCTCTTCCTTAGCTACTTGCCTACCAACAGGTGTCTCAAACCAATTGTCATAAGAGGCAGCAACCTCTTCAGAATCAAAGGGATTTACCCCTTTACTCACCCTTTTCGGCCTCCTTATAAATATCTCTTAGTCTCTGATATTCCTCTGCATTTTTCAGTATGGCCTCCTTTTCCTCATCACTGAGGTCTCTAACAACCTTAAACGGAGACCCTATGGCCAATGCGCCGGCAGGTACAACCTTACCCGGAGGCACTAATGCACCGGCAGCTACAATGGCACCCTCTTCCACAATGGCACCATCAAGGACAATAGCCCCCATACCTATAAGGGCTCCATCTTTCACCGTGCAACCATGAAGAATAGCCCCGTGGCCCACCGTGACATTCTTACCAATCTCTACAGGATATTCATCTGTCACATGGAGAACACTGCCATCCTGTACATTAGAACCCTCACCTATGTGAATGTAATTAAGGTCTCCACGGGCAGATACAAACGGAAACACGGAAGCACCGGCATCTACCCTGACATCTCCAGATAGAAACGCCATCTCAGAGACATAAGCTGTCTCATGAATACTGGGCTGTTTGTCACCAACTTTTACAATCACACGCACCACCTCCCTAAACTGTAGGTCTGATTTTATTATAAACTACATGGTATTATTAAAGGAAAGGGGGAGAGAGTTATGCCAATGGAGAATGGACCATTTATAGATGGCATATTTGCATACTTCTATGAAGAATTGCTAAACACGGCTACTCTAGGAGGATATGGCGAGATACTTATGACAGCCATAGCTCACAGTGGAGCACATCACGGTACCTCAGTCTTGGAGTTTGCCACAGGACCTGGTGCCAACTGCCGCAGGTTTCTCAGGCTTATAGGTAAATCACCATATGTTGGCATAGATATCAGCCAGGGTATGAAAAAACGCTTTATGAAACGATGCGGTGATCGTGATAATGTTAGATTCGTTGAGACTTCCATCACAGAACCATTTGATTTACATGAGAAATTTGATATTGTATTTATCTCTTTTGCCTTCCACGGCTTTCCCCACGATAAGCAAAGGATCATTATGGAAAATGCATACAACCACGTCAAAGATAATGGCCGTTTCTGTATCTTTGACTACGGCACATTTGACCTCGAAACAGCTCATCCAGTAGTAGAAAAGATATTTAGAGCAGTAGAGTGTCCACATGCATACAACTTCATCAAACTTGACCTGAAAGAAATGGCAAGAGAGATAGGTTTCACTAAATACAAAGAATGGTATCCACTGAATGTTCCATATCTGAGGCTAGCATGTATGAAAAAGTGATACCTTTCACAGCATCTTTCGTATACAGGAGTGAGGCATGGTAGAAAAGGCCAAGGTTGAACAGATAATTGGCGGTCTTTATGATGAGCTTATTGGATTTGCTATGAAATATGTTGGCATACGAGCAGATGCCGAAGACCTTGTACAAGATACTCTTTTCAAAATATGGGAGTATACAGACAAGATAACAACATTATCAACACTAAGAGGTCTAATATATAGAACACTTCGCAACAAGATTATCGACTTTATGAGAAAAAACAAATATCCTAAAGTACCAATAGACAAGCTCACACTGGCGTCAGAAGAGTCAGTAGATGAAGAAGAAATATTTGACATCTGGAAGTATGTAGATAAGTTACCAGAAGACGAAAAAACAGTAATCACACTGAGGTTCAAAGAGGGAATGAGCATAAAAGAAGTGGCAAATGCTATGAATAGGTCTGTAGCAGGCATCAAGAGTCTACAGTACCGTGCCATTAGAAGGCTCAGGGAGATGATAGATAATGAAGATAAAAGATAAGATTGCAGATATTATTATCGAAAAACGACTACAAGGAAAAAAGATACCGCTATGGATAAAATGGCTATTTCCCGATGTTGTAGAAGAAGTAGATCCCATAGCCCGTATGCTTAAAGGTGATAAAGAACCTGTAAGAAGAAGACAGTCAAAACCTGTATATAAATTGGCATATGCTACTATATCTATCATTATCATTATGACCCTTGCACTATTTTTATGGTTTCCAAGTGGAAACCATGCAACCCTACAAAAAGGTGGGATAAACATGGAAAAAACAGAAACATATGGATCAGATGAAAACGGTGTCAAATCCAATACTGTTCGAACGCTCATTACACCTTCCACAGCATCTACCTCTACAACAGCAACAACAGCCAGTGAAACTGTAAAAGAAAGAATCAAAGGAGATTCTGTTCCAAAAGATGACTGTGGACCGGGAAAAAAGTGCATTACAGATCCGGTATTACCCCCTAAAGAAGATAAGTAAATACCTAACATATATTCACCCACCGCCGATAATAGATATAGGGGGTGGATACAATGTCTGTATCAGGTATAAGTCCCATAGATGAGAGTCTTATGAGAACTCTCATGCAGATACTCAAAGATAAAAACATGGGACACTTACCAGCCGATGTGTTAAGAGAACTGGTTATTCAAATCATCAGAGACAATATAGAGAGTCAAAAAGCCACAGCTGAAGAACTTATACAGCTTATCTCTTCTTACAACTTCGATACGTATGCCTAATTTAAACAGATATTGCCTTCCTTCTCGCCTTTAGCTTTTCTATCAGCTCTTCCATCTCATCGGAACTGAGGGTGTTGAGGATATCTTTTTTCTCTGCCCAACCTCTCCGTGCCGTGTGAACACCATAAATCATATTTTCCATTTGCATAGTGGCATGAGAATCTGTACCTATATAGAGTTTTATACCCATATTCTTTGCCTTAAAGACATTTGGACCATTAAGATCAAGTCTGTTAGGGTATGCATTAATTTCCATAAACAATCCCTTGTCTTTTGCCATACTAAGAAGCTGGTCTATATCCACGTCCATAGGTGGTCTAATACCTCCCAGCAACCTTCCTGTAGGGTGCCCTATACTATCAATGAGACCGGAATATATGGCCTTTTTATATCGTGCCATAATCTTCTCTCTGCTACCATCAAGTCCTGAGTGGATACTACCTATGACAAAGTCCATATCTGGTGACGATATCATAACCTCACCATCTACCATAATATTTGCCTCTATACCTACAAATATGCGTATACCAACCTCCTTTTCCACCTGCTTAGCCTCTTCATACTCTTTTTTCCATGTATCGTAGTCTATACCACCTACGACACCTAATCCAATAGCATGGTCGGTAATAACAATCCACTCATAACCTAGTTCCTTAGCCTTGAGTGCCATGGCTTTTATAGAATCAGCACCATCGCTGTAGTTAGTATGCATGTGTATATCGCCTCTAATATCATCCTCTGTAATGAGATTGGGCAGTTTACCTTGCAATGCTGCCTGCACCTCACCCATATCCTCTCTTAGCTCCGGTGGTATCCACGGCATGCCAAGTGCTTCATATATCTCCTCTTCTGTAAGTCCCGCTATCTTCTGCCCTGTGTCCTCACGATAAAGCCCATATTCATTGAGCTTTAGCCCCTTAGATATGGCTATCTCTCTGAGTCTAATATTGTGTGCCTTTGAACCGGTAAAATACTGCAGAGCAGCTCCCCAGCTGTCCTCTGGCACAACCCTAAGATCTACCTGTACACCTGTCGGGGTTACAATACTACATTTGGTATCACCCCGCCACAAGACCTCCTTAGTCCACTCTGCAGAGGCAAACAGTTCTATGACTTTTTGCCCCTCACTATCTGTGGCAACAAGGATATCTACATCTCCCACATCTTCTCTCCAACGTCTAAAACTACCCGCAGGTGATATACGCTCTATGCCCGTTTTATCTTTGAGATAACTCACCATCTCCATAACAAGAGGTCTAATGGTAAATAGGGGTACCCTACCGGCATCCATACGGTATATCTGTATACCCTTCAGTATCTTCTGCTCAGCCTTTACCCCCATACGCTTCATCTTTCTAATGCGCCCCTGCTTAGCGGCCTCTTCAAGCTCATCAATAGAGCGGATACCCAGCTCTGTGTATAGCCTCATAGCAAGCTTGGGACCAATACCCGGCACCTCCATAAGCTCAAAAACCTCGCGGGGGATTTCACGCTTCAGTTCTTCAAGATAAGAGGACTTACCTGTGGTCAAATATTCGTGTATCTTCTCGGCAATAGATTTACCTACACCAGGTAGCTGTGTCAATTTGCCTAAAGCATCAAGCTCCTCAATAGGCTGTGTAAGATTTTCTATGACATGGGCTGCTTTTTCATAGGCGGATATCTTAAAGCGACTTTCGCCTTTTATCGTCAAGTACTCAGCTATCTCCCTTAGCATCTCTACAACTTCTTTGTTTTTCAACTTCGTCACCCCCTATACCAATAAAATGGTATCAAATATCGCACATATCGCAATGTTTACCTATATTCACTATTTATGTTATACTGTACTTGTAAGTTAAGCATAAAAAACTTTCAAAGGAGGGTTGCTCCATGAGTGAGCTTATTGGAAGCAAAGAAAGTAGAGAAGAAAAGAAGAGGATACTAAAAGAACTATTAAAGAGAATTCATGAAGGCGAAGACATGGAAAAGCTGAAACAGGAATTTTTAGATGTGCTAAGAAGCACTTCACCCCTTGAAATTCCTGTGATAGAACAAGAACTCGTTAAGGAAGGAATATCTCCTCACGACATAGCACGTATGTGCGATATACATGTAGATTTATTTAGAGAATCGGTGGCAGGTAGTTTGGATATAGACGACATACCAGAAGGACATCCACTTCACACATACTATTTGGAAAACAAAGAGATTGTCAAAGATGCAGAGATGCTAAACCTATACGCCCGCAGTCTCAAAGACACAGAATCTGAAGAGGGTAAAAGAAGGGTACTTGAGGTCATCAAAAATCTTGTCAATGGCATGCGTATGATTGGATATACCCATTACAACAAGGAAGAAATGTTACTGTTTCCATATCTTGAAAGAAGAGGACTCACCGCTGTTCCCACAGTCTTGTGGACCAAACATGATGATGTGAGATTTGAAATTAGAGCCCTTGCCGGATTTGTTTCAGAAGCAGAAAGAGAGCTAACAGATGAAAACATAGATAAAGTCGTTAAGCATGCCCAGAAAACAGCATCCGATGTCATAGATATTGTCTTTAGAGAAGAAAACATACTCTACCCCACTGTAAAGGTACTTCTTGAACCCGGTGAATGGTACGCCATTAAGCTGGAAGAAGATTCTATAGGTCATTACAAAGTCAAACCCAAAGACTGGAAACCAGAAGGGGTCAAACCCATTTATCCCCATGAGGTGAAAAAAGGTATCTCCCTTGACGATATCATGAATCTCCCACAGCACATACTTCAAACAGTTAAAGGACTGGCAACAGGTGACCTTACACCTGACACAAGTGAAATCAAACGTGATGGTGATATAGAGCTTCATGAAGGATATATGCTTCCCAAAGAAATTGACGCACTATTCAGGACACTACCATTTGATATCACATTTATTGATGCCGATGACAGAGTGAGATTCTTCTCTGGTGGGCACCGCATATTTGCAAGAAACAAGACCATCTTGGGTAGAAAAGTGGAACTATGTCACCCTCCCAAGAGCGTGCATATAGTAAAGAAGATACTAAAGGCCTTCAAAGAGGGCAAAAAAGATGTTGCCGAGTTTTGGATACCCTTTGCAGGTAGATTTATTCACATAAGATATTTCCCCGTTAGAGGTGAAAATGGAGAGTACCTTGGTACTGTAGAGGTTGTTCAGGACATTACAGATATTAAGAAACTGGAAGGCGAAAAACGACTACTTGACTGGAAGGATTAATAACAAAGGGGAGCACACGCTCCCCTTTTATACCCTTATACTTTTTTCCTTCTCTTCTTTCTCTCTTCTGCACGCTTTAGAATTTCATTCACATCAAGTTTTATAAGCCCCAGCGATGTTGTATCAAGGTATATAGCAGGATTGGGCCCCACGATTTCAAGAGACACCTTCATACGATCACCATAACGAAGTTTTGTGGGCAGTTTAGGTTTTGTCTTCACAACTACATCCTGACCGCAGGCAGAACGGATAAGGAATGGTATAAGTCGATTATGCATATAAAAAGATACTGTATCCTTGCCATCCTTTTCCTTTCTCTTAACGCTGGAAAGATCAATAATAAGGTGAATAGCCCTCATAATAGCCTTAGACATATCGGGAATATTACCCGCCCTAACATCTGCTGCCACATCGGGAATATCTGTGATAATGGCAAAGACCCCCATCTTCACAAAACGGGCAATAGCACGGGGATCATCAACAGGCCATGGAATAATGCGGTCGGCATACTTTTCATACTCTTCATCAACATATGTGTAAAATGGCATAAGGAAATCGACTTCTTTCAGCATAGATTCCAAATCTGCCGGTCTAGAATTATATAGATATCCCATTTGATATTCTGGATACTTCTTTTTTGCCTCTCTGATATAGTTATTCCAAAATGAGGAGATAATAACCTCAGGAAGTCTATCACCCATCTTCTTCAGAACATCAAATACTGGGGCAAATGCCATCTCGGATTTGACCTCTATATCTACCCCCATTCCCTCCTCATAGAGAAAATCGAGCACCTCTTCCAGCGATGGAATCTTCTCTTCTCCATCAACTGTGTAGCGTCTCAGTTGCTTAAAGGTCATATCTACAACCTTACCAGTGCCCGTTGTCGTTCTATCGATTGTCTCATCGTGCATGAGCACTGGCACACCATCTTTGGTAATTTCTATATCTATCTCTACCCATTCAGCACCCAATTCTTTAGCCTGTTTAAAGGCCTTCAGTGTGTTTTCATAGCCGTAAAGCATACTGCCCCTATGTCCTATGATCTTCACACATGCCACCTCCGCCAATGTATGTATACAACTTTTCTATATCAACAAAATACCAAAAGTATGGTTATTTATCCACCCTTTTATTGGCATATAATTTTGTATGCTATAATAAAATCATGAATATGAAATGCACCGATATCACGGTTAAATCGGTTCTTAACGTATTTACAGACACTGGATATAGCCTAAATCCATACAGAGGCTGTAGTCATGGATGCGCATATTGTTATGCATCGGGTACATTTTGGCGATCCCATATGCCAGAATACTTTAGTACAACATCTGACCATTTCGGCAATATACTTGTAAAAACAAATATCGCCACGATTCTACGGAAAGAACTCATGTCAAAAAGGCCACATAGCATACATATAGGTACCATAACAGACCCTTACCAGCCATGTGAGGGCATTAGGAAAATTACCAGATCTGTACTTGAAAGTCTCTTATATCTGCCACCCCGTGAGATACATATACTGACAAAGGGAACACTCATTATTAGAGACATAGACATACTCCGTGAATTATCGACCATGTCATCTGTTAGAGTAACATTTACCATTACCACACTAGATAAAAAGCATTACACACACATAGAACCACATGCCCCCAGTCCCTGGCTAAGGCTAAAGGCAATGAAAGAGCTGTCTGAAGCTGGCATTACCGTGGGTGTATCTATAGCCCCTATTATGCCCGGTATCAATGACAACATCAAGACATTGAGACACATATGGAACACTGCCAGATACCATGGTGCTTCATATTTCTTTATAGATGCCCTGAAACTGGAGCATTCTGTGAAAAAGCACTTTCTCAAAACCATACATGCTTACATGCCCGGCATGCTAAAGACATACAGGACGCTCTACAAACAATCAACAAAACCCGTATCATTCAGTATATATGTTAACCATCTGAGACAGAAGTTAGAATATTTGGAGAGATATCGCACAACCAGATAAAATATTATTTATGAAGATAAAACGGTGGGTCTCTGCACTATTAATTGGAGCAATTGTAGGAATAGGTATTTATCTCTACTCTGGCAAAACATTACATCTCCACAACAGTAATCCAAACCAATATTCCGCTATAACGAAGAGCTCCAACGCATTAGAAATCCTGGGTTTTATTCCCTATTGGGCAGTACCTAAAAATGCTCCGCCTATTGACTACATAGCACTCTTTGCTCTGGAACCAACCGACGATGGATGGCACAATCAATTCCAAACAATGCCCCGTATTCCAGAAGGCACCAAGGTGCTATGGACACTGAAAATTCATGGTGGTGACCATACAACGTGGATGGACACTCCAGAGGGCATAGCAGATATGATAGAAAAGTTAGCTGTTTATATGAACCAAGCCGATGGAATTGTTATCAACCTCGAAGATTGGACGAAATATCTGAGACTCGATGATATTGCCATAGCATTTCATAGGCGATACCCCGGCAAGCTTATCATGATCACACTGCCATCATGGGGCCTTCCAACTACAGCCAATATTTATCATCTCGCCGATAGATTCATACTCATGGCATATGATTATGACTTCAAAAGCGGGGTGCTAGCCCCAATATCTAAGGTAGAAAGTAGTATTAGGTTTTATGAATCACTTTCTGACAAACTTCTTTTGGGTATTCCGCTATACGGATATCTAAAAACAGACAAGGGAACCCAAGCTGTACAGATAAAAAATATCGAAGATGCCACCGTCAGCTATTCAAAAGAAGGAGAAGCCAAAACCAGAGGAGAAACAGGCACCATAACATGGAATGACATAAAAACCATATCTGAGAAAATAGCACTTGCCCGTAAATATCACCTTAGAGGTATAGCCCTATGGGCTGTGGGCTACACATCAGATGAGTTTATAGAAAAAATTATTAAAGAGGCTTATACTGCCACTAAATAAAAAGGGACAGGAATCATTCCTGCCCCTTTATCTTCTTTACCTCGTCAGGTCGCCAGAACCTACAGAAGGAACATATACCATCTTCAGCCGCTGTGGGCATACCGCATATCTTACACGGTTTCATGGGAGACTCTTCTTCGTCTTTCTTCTCACACTGGTCTGGAGATTCTATCTGAAATCTCCAAATATTTTCTGTATACCCCTGATAAAATCGCCTCTTGGTTCCCGGAGACATATTCTCTATAGCGTTAAGATGCTCCTTGTATACAAGAAATCGTGCACCTTCAGAGTGGGGACATTCGTATCTAACATAGTCTATGCCTCTGACAATGGCATAGGCGGCAATTTCCCTCTCTGTAAGAAACACAAGGGGCTTTACCTTCTTAGGAAAACCATGCTCTGCTGGAAGTACAGGATAACCTTTAGCCAAGTACGAAACATCCCATCTCATAAGATTGGCAAATAAAGCTGCTGCTTGGTCATCAAGGTTATGACCTGTGGCAATCACATCGGCCTCTAAGTCTCTGGCTGCAACATTCATGAGATAACGCTTTGTCATACCACACAGGGAACATGGTGTCCGTCTACTCTTCCGAGCCGCCTCGTCTATACCCATACCAAACATCTCGGGTAGGGAGTATACAAGACATTTGACACCTTTCTTTTCACAGAAGGCCTGTGCCTTTTCCTTCGATGTCTTAGAGTAGTCCATGTGCTTAATGCCAAGGTCAATATAAAATGCAGAGACCTTATAACCAAGCTCTGTAAGAATATCAAGAAGTGCTAAAGAGTCTTTACCACCAGAAACGGCAACGGCTATATGGTCTTCTTTTTCAAACATCTTATAGTGCTTTATAGCTTTAGCCGTCTGCTTCTGCACAAACTCTACAAAATGTTCAGGGCATAGGGCTATATTGTGTGCCCTGAGTTTGATAACGGCAGGCTTACCACATATGCGACACTTCATCCGCCCGACACCACCGATACAACCTCTACCTCATCACCATCTTGAAGTCTATAGTCCTCAGTCTGAAGCATACCATTAACGACAAAGAGTACTGTCTCTGGGTTTAGTCCCAAATCCACTGCCAGTGTGCGGATAGTTCCCTTTGCCGGCATCTGTCTTTCTTCTCCGTTTATCTTAACTGTTATCACCTTCATCACCCTCCACCAATCTTATGGCATCATCGTAATCTCCTGCTTTTACAAATAGCAGTTTTTCCCCCATTGGTCCGACAGTCAGTCCCAGTGCATCACCCATCGCTTCTCCTTCAATAAAATGCTCTATACCGTTTGCCTCAAGCAGTCCTGCTACAATATGAATTTCAGGCACACTATATGCCCCCAGTAGTACCCAGCCTTGCTTTGTTGGATGTTCTTTGCCTTTGTCGTATTCTATAAACATGGCATTATCCAAACAATGAGCCATTCCAGGCCCACTTATCTCTATCCGTTTCACAGAATGTCATGTAGACCTGACCAGATGGAATATCGACCTCTTCCTCAAACAAAGATGCAACCATCTCCGCAATCTTCTCCCTTGTCTCCTTGGAGATCTCACCAAGATAGCGAAAGTCCACAAAAGCTGCAGGCTCACCATCAAGTTTAACATCAGCAAGGATAGTAGATGTCATAAACCACTTAGAAGATTTACCTGTCAGCTCTGCAAGAAGCCCCACAAGTTTATCTCTGAGTTCATTGGCCTGATGACTCGTCACCTTATCATCGATAACAATTCCTACAAATGGCATAATACATCCCCCTCCTTTGTATTAGATAAAGCTCAACTGGCCGTCTTTAAAGAAGACTATTTTGCCAGTAGGCTTTCCTTCTCTTCTCATTTTCACAAGATCTAAAATAACATCAAAGTGGTTCTGGAGAAGTTTCATCGCAGCATCAATATCTGTTAAATCTTTAGTAACAACAGGCTGCCACTTCCCCTGGTCTTTCATCTTCACAAACGATGTACTTACTTGTGGAGCAAGCATAACATCGCAATCCTTCAGGATCTCCTGCACACGCTGTCTCTTTCTCGGATCACCATGGGTTTTCTCCTCTGGAGCATCGTTAACTCTCTTTTCAACAAAGGTGTAACCATCTTTTGTGAGATCATAGATGTAAAAATAAGGTGCCTCACCAAGATGGTCATTCACCATTTCCTTACCATCTTCACTACCCAAGGCAACTCTTATAGTGTCCATTTCATCATCCCTCCTCAGTTCCTTTAACATAAGGTATGCATCTCTTCCCTCTCCATAGAAATCAGAAAGCACCTTAAGTATTCTAAAACCATACTCTTTATATATATCTACAGCTTCTTTATTAGAAGTAGCAACTTCTAAGAATACCATAAATTTTCCAGAATCTTTAGCCACCTCGAGAAGCTTATCCATAAATCTATGTCCTATACCTCTACCTCGGAACAGCCTCCTTACAAATATCTTCATGAGGTGAGTTTCCGCTACCCCAACATATACTGTCATAAAACCGGCTATCTCGCCATCATACTCGGCAATAAATGTCTTGTAAAACTGTGAAGACAAGATATTCTTCCACTCATCTTCACCCCATACAGCACCGCCAAGATGCCTATCAAGCTCCATGAGTACAGGCAAATCTGCAAGAGTAGCCTCTCTAATCTTTACCATAGACCCTATACTCCTCCGTCAATGGTTTAAGATACCTCACCTTTACATCCTCTGGGGCAACAGAAGTATACAAGTTATGTTTCATCATCGCATCTACATGAAGCATAGACGGCTTTATCATATCTACACTACCAGAAACATATTTTGTATATGAAAGCACAGGTACATCGGGATTTATTTCATCTATTTTATAAACTCCCTCTTCTACTTTATTACTATTCCTAAAAATAGCAGAGTACACCTCACCTCTACGGGCCGGTATGACAATCTGCAAATCTTTTCCATAAAATGGGGCATATAGAAAGTCGAATGTATCAAACACATGCACTCTTTCAAGATTCAATCCGGCTACAAGACCTAGTGCATACGCCACCCCAACACGGGTTCCGGTAAACGCACCGGGCCCAATTCCAACCCACACCTCATCGTATTTCAGAGGATAAGCAGACAGTATCCGCGATAAAAACTTAGAACCTTTACCACCTGATACAGAAATCTCATATATTGTTTTATCCTCCCAGATGGCAACAAGAGAAGGAGAAACTGATGTAAATATCAAGATTCTATTCATGCCACAACACTCCCACAGGGTCAACCTCTGCATCCACGGATAATGTATAACCTTTCTCATATAGGTGCATACCTGTATATGCAATCATAACGCCGTTATCTGTGCACCACTCCCGTGGCACAAAGTAGACATCCTTAAATTGCTCTGATAGCTTTTTCCTGAGAAATTTACTGGCAGCCACTCCTCCACCGACCACTAGTGGCATATATCCCCTATCATTTTCTATATCTTTTAACCTCACGACAATCTGCTTCACCGCAGCCTCCATCAGGCCACGGGCCACTGCCTCAGGAGACACTCCATCTCTTTCGTATGCAAGGCGTGCTGCCGTTTTCATACCACTAAATGAAAAGTCATATGTCTTATCTTTGAAACGGGGTATAGTAAATCGGGGATACTGCCCTTGATACTCCAGTGCCATCTTATCTATGTGTGGTCCTGCAGGATAATCTATTCCCATTACCCTACCAACTTTGTCAAGAACCTCTCCCATGGCATCATCGCGTGTATCGGCAACAAGAGATACCCGATCAACATCATGATATTCCACAACAACCGTATGACCTCCTGACACTATTAGAGCTCTATATGGAAAGGCCAGTTCTGGATAGGCAAGTCTTGCCACATATCCATGGGCTATGACATGGTCTACCCCTACAGCGGGTACACCAAGAGCGGTAGCAAGAGCTCTTCCAAACGATGCCCCCATCAACAAAGCCGGTTGGAGACCGGGGGACATCGTAATGGCAACAACATCAGGTTTAATCCCGTCGGTTTCTCCCACAATGTCTCTGTACATTGTGTAGAGCACCTCAAGGTGCCTACGAGACGATGCCTCTGGAAGAACACCACCAAATATCTTGTGAAGGTCTATTTGAGATGATACCCTGTGAGCCAGAATCTCTTCATCTTTGATTAAAGCCATGGCTGTTTCATCGCATGAAGTTTCTATACCTAAGACAACCATATGTTCACCTCTTTCATACGGCTATATCTATCTTGTGTTTTTGCAGTGCATCCTTTATGGTATCAGAACTAACTCCCAATCTCTCATACTCCTTTATAAAAGCTTTTACAACCTCCTTGACAGAGTTATCCCATATCCCTTCACTCTTCAAACGGGCAACCTCTGCTATAAAGTCACCAAAACCACCGCTGAGGTCCGCTATGTACAATCTATGTGTGGCTATATCAGAACTAGATACAACAGATAGTCCCCTTTCACCAAGAATTCTTACTGCCTCTGTCCTCTTCTTTATAAGGTCCGACAGAATAGCCCCCTCATGTTGAAGAGCATCCATAAGCTCATCGGGAGTAGCATTGCTTTTACGGAAATATAAGAGACCAGGAGTTGATGCCAGAGGAATATCTTCCTCAGTTTTTTCTGTTTCTACAATCTCTTCTGGTATATAAGCATCTGTCTCTTTAACAGTCATGACCTGTCTCTTCTCAGAAGGCACTATGGTGTACAGTACGCCCCTTCTTCCCATGATAAATACCGGTCTTCTATACACAGCCCCTTTTTTCTTCAGGCTTTCCAATATACTATCTTCATCACTCGCGGACTCACCATATGGTAGAGGATATACAAACGATAACAACACATAGTTTTCCTCTTCATGCTTCTTCAGAACACCCTGTATGCTGCGGGCAGCAATATGCCCCTTACCGCTTTTCACAGGCACCGTCTTGGTATCTACAAGATAAGTTTTACCTTCTATGGACACGGTGGCTACACCATCTTTCAGGCTAATATCATCTATAGATACCCCAAATCTATAAACAAGTGTATCCACCATAGACGAAAGTAAAACATCTTCGCACTTTTCCATATGATCTATAAATAATGCAAGGGATGGCTTTTCCTCCAACCTCATGGCCACACCTTCCAATAAACTAACCAATATCTGGCTCACGAGTATCACCTCCTACACATCCTGTATCTTTATTTTACTGGAAAGATTCCTTTTAGTTTGGTAAAATATGCCCCGAATAATACAGAGGGAGGTGTAAATGGTGGACACAGCTACAGCAATGGCAACGGCTGGCCTGGGACTTTCCAATGAAATTTGGTGGCTTATTCTCCTTTTTGTTGGACTGTCACTTCAAATTCTCTTCTTCTACATATGGGAAAAAGAGGGACTATTTCTCAATGTTATTATTGGCACTATAATTGCCAACTTACAGGTCGTCAAAACCATTATCTTGTTTGGATTTACAGCAACACTAGGAAATGTAGTCTATGGTTCTATCTTCCTATCAACAGACCTGCTTGAGGAACTATACGGAAAGAAAGAGGCCCGTAAGGCCGTATGGTTTGGCTTCGCTTCACTTATCACTATGACCATTCTCATGCAAATTGCGTTGCAGTTCAAGCCATCTCCTGATGACTTTGCCCAGCCTCACCTTGAAGCCATATTTTCAATCATGCCTCGTATAGCACTAGGTAGTTTAACAGCATACCTTGTAGCTCAGCATCACGATGTGTGGGCATTTGGTTTCTGGCGCAGAATAACAGGTGGAAAACATCTTTGGCTAAGAAACAACCTATCAACAATGGTTTCCCAGCTTATAGATACTACTATTTTCTGTACTATTGCCTTCTTGGGCGAGTTTCCCATGAATATTTGGTGGCAGATATTCTGGACAACTTATATCTTCAAATTCGTTGTAGCAGTCTTTGATACCCCATTTGTCTACTTGGGAACATATATAGCACGCAAAGTGCACGGCATACCGCCCAGACCAGTAGAGGAATAAAAAAAACAGGGCCCCATACGGGGCCCTTTATACAAAGGTGAGCGGGTTGGGAGCATTACCGGTTCTTAAGCTGTCTTGCCTCCTTAGATGAAGGCACTTTCACACTAAATTCTAGCCTCTGTTTAAACTCTTCCTGCTTTCCATCATTCCAAGACTTGATAGGCCTGAGATAGCCCACAACACGGGAATAGACCTCTGTCTCCTTACCACATATGGGACATCTTTCATGCTCTCCCGGTATATAACCATGGTCGGGACATATGGAATATGTAGGTGTAATAGTTATATATGGCAGGGTATAATTTTCTGCTATCACCCTAACAAGCTCTTTCACAACACCGGGATCGGTAATATTCTCTCCAAGAAAACCGTGAAACACCGTACCCCCTGTGTACAGGCTCTGAAGCTCATCTTGATGATCAAGAGCCTCAAACATATCCTCTGTGTAATATACTGGTAGGAATGTAGAGTTGGTGTAGTAAGGTTCAGATTCTCCGCTGGTGATAATATCAGGATATTCTTTCTTATCTATACGGGCAAGTCTATATGAAGCTCCCTCTGCCGGTGATGCCTCGAGATTATAGATATTTCCTGTTTCCTTCTGATATTCTACAAGACGCTCACGCATCCACTTCATAACCTTTACGGCAAACTCCCTGCCATTGGGATGCTCTATACCATACTTGCCACCTGTCATATTGAGAATAGCCTCGTGCATACCGATAATGCCTATAGTGTTAAAGTGGTTAGCCCAATACTGACCGTACAGATCATACACGCTTCTCAGGTAGAACTTGGCGTATGGATACATACCCATCTGTGTAAACTCTTCTATCACTTTTCTTTTTATCTCAAGAGACTCCTTAGCTATATCCATACGCTTTGCAAGTATTTCAAAGAATTTTTCCACATTACCATTTGCCTCATATCCTATTCTTGGCAAATTAATAGTCACAACACCAATAGAGCCTGTCAAAGGATTGGCACCAAACAGACCTCCTCCCCTTCTCTTCAGCTCTTCTAGTTCTTTTTCACTTTTCTTACCAGTCTCTACGGCAAACATGAGTGCCTGTTCTGCCCTCTTTCTAATTTCCTCATTATCAAGACGAAGCCGGCAGCACATACTCCTGACATCATCAGGGTCCATATCAGA
>JAADFF010000089.1 GCA_013153035.1 Dictyoglomota bacterium
TGTGAGAGGCCTCAGCAGTGAGTTTGTCTTTGAGCTTTATGGCAAAGGCCTTTAAATCTTCCCATGAAAGCATTTCATTGAACTCTTCAAGGGCTTCAACAAATCTGCTCATGTGTGTGCCCCTAAAATGATGTGGTAGATTAACATATAGATTGAATGTGGCTATGGTATCAACGATACCCCCATCTTTACGCATGACCTTCAGTGGATACTTAATATCTCGTATACCTACCCTGCGGAGGGGGATATTTCTATCGTCAAATTCGCTCTGAATATCTCTCAAAGTCTTCATAAAATACCACCACCGATGATGTATCTGTTTCCCATACTTCAACAGATACGAGTTTTATGTGGGGAAATTCTCTTTGCAATCTAGAGAAAATCTTGCCAAATATCCAAACACCTATATACTCTGCAGATGGCACTTTGATAATGTCATTTATGAGGGCATGGTCAAGTTTGGATATAACCTCTTCGTTGACAATGCGTTTCAGGTCTCCAAAATCTATAATCATACCTTCTTCGTCAGGATCACCTTCGACGGTAACCTCAAGTCTATAGGTGTGTCCATGTAATTTTTCACACTTGCCCTTGTATGAGGGTAGATAATGGGCACTATGAAAATGGAATTGTTTTTTTAGCAGCAATTGTTTTCCCTCCCTTCACGCATAATATATCATAATAGTATTTGATATAGTAGAATACTCATATATACTCCGGGAGGTGTTGAATGTGGGAAAGGGAAAATACGATCATACAATTAATTTGCCTAAGCCATTTCTCCCAATGCGTGCAGGTTTAACGAAAAGAGAACCTGAGAGACTGAAAAAGTGGATTGAAATGGATATATATAACAGAATGAAAGAGGCTAGAAAGGATGCAAAAGTATTTGTTCTTCACGATGGTCCTCCTTATGCCAACGGTAATATTCATTTGGGACATGCTCTCAATAAGGTTCTGAAGGACATTACCAATAAATATCACTTTCTTAAAGGAGAAAAAGTTCTTTATGTTCCCGGATGGGATACTCATGGTCTGCCTATAGAAAATGCTGTAAAAAAGAAAACTGGCAAGACCCATGAGGAGATGGATCCTGTTCAGTGGAGAGCAGAGTGTAAAAAAATAGCAGAGCACTTTATTGGTGTTCAAATGGAGAGTTTTAAACGTTTAGGTGTATTTGGTGATTGGGATAACTTCTATGCTACATTCCAACCTCACTATGAGGCAAAAGAGCTAGAAGTGCTTACCAAGATGGTCGAAGATGGTTATATTATCAGAGAACATAAACCTGTTTATTGGTGTCCTCATTGTAAAACAGCCCTTGCTGAGGCAGAGATTGAGTATAAGGAAAAAACTTCCCATTCTATTTTTGTGGCATTTGATCCTATAGATACTGATTTTTCACCTGTTATTTGGACAACAACTCCTTGGACACTGCCTGCCAATGTAGCGATTGCTGTTCATCCGGCTGAACATTATGTAAAGGTAAAAGTTGGTGATAGAGTATTTCTTATAGCTGAGAAGAGGATAGAGGAAGTAGCTAAGGCAATAGGTTGGGAAGAGTACGAAATTATTGGAAAAGTGTTGGGTAGCGAACTTGAGGGAATTACAGTTAAACATCCGATATATGATGACAAGACATCTATTATTGTCACCGCAGATTTTGTATCTATGGAAGATGGTACTGGTCTTGTTCATATGGCACCTGGTCATGGTGCAGAAGATCATCAGGTTGCCATGGAAAAGAACCTTCCTATTGTTATGTTTATTGATGACGAGGGTAAATATACAAAAGAAGCCGGTTTCCTTGAGGGTGTGTTTTATAAAGATGCCAATGATATTGTGCTTGACCTGCTTAATCGCAAGGGAAGACTTCTGTATAGTGGTACCATAAGACACTCTTATCCTCATTGTTGGAGATGTCACAACCCTATCATTTTCCGTGCCATTGAGCAGTGGTTTATTGATGTAGATAAGTATCGTCAGAAGGCAATAGAGGCACTGGGTGATGTAAAGTGGTATCCTCCACAATCTGTCAACCGTATCCGTTCTATGATAGAAGTTAGACCTAATTGGTGTCTATCCCGTCAGAGACTTTGGGGTGTGCCCATTCCGGCACTGAGGTGTAAGGAATGTGGACATACATTCCTCGATCCTGAAGTTATGCGTAAGTTTATTTCTTATGTGAGGGAAGAGGGCTCTGATGCTTGGTTTACCCATGATGTAGAGGATTTCTTACCAGAAGGATTTAGATGTCCTAAATGTGGTGGTACCCACTTTGAAAAAACTAATGAGGTTCTTGATGTCTGGTTTGATAGTGGTGTGTCTCATGCAGCTGTTCTTGAACAGTGGCCTGAACATCATCATCCTGCTGATTTGTATCTTGAGGGATATGACCAGCACAGAGGTTGGTTCCAGACAAGTCTTCTTACTTCTATTCCATATAAAGGGCATCCTCCATATAGAGCGGTTGTTTCACATGGTTTTACCCTTGATGAGAAGGGGAGACCTATGTCAAAATCTCTGGGCAATGGTGTTGATCCCATTGAGGTTAGTGAAAAGTATGGTGCGGACATCCTGCGATATGCCCTTGCTATGCTGGACTATACAGCAGACATTATGTTTGGTGAAACAGTCATAAAAGGGGCAGTTGATGCATATAGAAAGCTCAGAAATACATTTAGATTTATTGAGGGCAATCTTTTTGACTTTGAGCCCGAAAAAGATTTGGTTCCATTTGATGAAATGCTTCCACTAGACCGATGGATTCTATGGAAATTCTACGACCAGGTTGGAAGAATTATGAAGGCATATGATGAATTTGATTACTATAGTGTGCATGGAATACTCCTTCCTTTTGTATCTCGTGTTCTTTCTGCAGTGTATCTTGATGCTGTAAAGTCCAGACTCTATTTGAGACCTAAGAAGAGCCTAAAACGTCGCAGTGCACAGACAGCCCTTTACTATATTGCCAAGACATTTGCTCAGATTCTTGCTCCTATTATTCCGTTTACCGCCGAAGACATGTGGGATGCACTGAAGGAAAGGGGCTTTGTCTCTGAAGAGAGTATCTTCCTGTCTAAGTTTGATATTCATAACTTTGATATATCCAATGAAGAGAAGCGTGCAATGGAAATAGCCTTGTCTATAAGAGAGCTGTCCAACGAGCAGATAGAAAAGCTCAGGGCTGAAAAGGTGCTTGGTCACAATCTTGATGCTTCTGTGAGAGTATGGCTAAAACCTACCGATAAAGTTGTTCTTGAGGAATCTGGCATTGACCTGGAAGAACTTCTCATTGTTTCACACGTAGAGGTTTACGAAGGAGATGATTTGAAGGTTGAGGTTTCCAAGGCCGAAGGACAAAAATGCCCCAGATGTTGGAAGGTGAAGACTGATATTGGAGCAGATCCCGATTATCCTGACCTATGTCTGGAATGTGCACTGGATCTAAAACATTCGGAATAGTAGCACTTTCGGTCTTCTTTTTAGACCGTGTGCTTAAATGGATAGCATTGGAAGGTTATTCACTCAAGATTATTGGGGGGATAACCTTCCGTTTCCTTGCCAATAGGGGGGCTACATTTGGTGTTAGTGTTCCCTATATAGATATAATTTCTCTTATTGTTCTTTTGTTATTATCTATTTATGCCTACAAATATCCTTCATGTGGGCTATCTCTTATCCTTCTTGGTGGCTTTTCCAATGTTCTTGACCGCCTTGTTTATGGCTATGTTATTGATTATCTTCATATACCCTTTTTGCCAATAGTTGGACATACATATTTCAATCTAGCCGATGTTATGATTGATGTAGGGGTGATTCTACTGGCATGGCAAATTATAAAGACATAAATCTATCTTTTTCTGCTGATTCATCAGAAAGACTTGATAAGGTATTGCACTTTCAATTGAAAGAAGAAGGTTTCTCTCGGAGTATGATTAGTGACCTCATAAAACAGCAGGGAGTAACTGTTGATGATAAGCATATTACTAAGCCATCTTTTAAAGTCCATGCTGGTAGTAATATTTCTGTGAAGTGGCAGATTGTTGATACTACATCGTTGGAACCGCAAGATGTGCCCTTTAAGGTAGTATGGGAAGATAACGATATTATTATTATTTCAAAGCCTGCAGGTATTGTTGTTCATCCCGGTAGTGGTAATCCTGATAAAACCCTTGTTAACGGACTTATTAATCGATATCCAGAAATTATCGGAGTTGGCGGAGAGGGACGACCTGGTATTGTTCACCGTCTTGATAAAGAGACTAGTGGGCTCATGATAGTAGCACGAAGTAAGAGAGCCTATCAAGTGCTGGTGGAAATGATAAAGAATAAAGATGTTTATAGGGAATATCGTGTTGCCGCATTGGGAACAGTACCGGGAGAGACCTTTTCTGTATCAGCTCCCATATTCCGAGATCCCCATGTGCCAGTGCGTATGTCCGTTGTGCCATGGGGTAAACATGCACAGACAACTTTTCATGTTCTGAGAACAGTAAACACAGAATATGGATATATATCTATAATGCGTGCAATTTTATCTACAGGTAGAACTCATCAAATACGTGTGCATTTGCGACATATGAACCTATATCCTTTGGGAGATTCTGTTTATGGTAATAAAGTATCTGCAATGCTTGCGCCTCGTGTATTTTTGCATTCAATTGTGCTAAAATTTATACATCCATTCACAGGAGAAAAGCTTGCTTTTATGGAGCCTCTTCCAGAGGACCTGTTAGAGGCTTGGAAGAGACTGGAGGTGAGGTAGATGTATACCATTAAATTTATTAGAGAACATAAGGATGAGCTTTATGAAGCTTTGAAGAAACGTTATTATCCTACAGATGTTCTTGACAAATTTTTTGAGCTCGATGAAAAGAGAAGAAAACTTACAACAAGACTGCAGGAGTTGCGTACTTATGTCAATGCTAAAAGTAAAGAGATTGGGGAAAAGAAGCGTGCAGGTGAGGATATTTCTAGTATTTTAGAAGAGATGTCTCGTGTCAAACAGGAAATAAAATCTTTGGAGAAAGAGCTTGATACTATTGAAGAGGAGATTAATCTTATTCGCTATGAAATACCAAATATCCCACATGAATCTGTGCCACTGGGTGAAAGCGATAAAGATAATGTAGAGGTAAGAAAATGGGGCACTCCGGAAAAGGGCAAAGACGATGTGCTTCCTCACTGGGAAATTGGTGAGAAGCTGGGTATTCTTGACTTTGAGCGTTCGGCTAAGCTTTCTGGTTCTAGGTTTGCATTGCTTCGTGGGGCAGGCTCTTTGATGGAGAGGGCCCTTATCAATTTCATGCTTGATCTTCATGTTCAGAAGCATGGCTACAAGGAAATATGGCCACCATATCTTGTTAAGCGCGATATAGCAACTGCCACAGGGCATCTTCCAAAGTTTGAGGAGGATATGTATCACTGTGAGAAAGATGATCTATTCCTTGTACCAACGGCAGAGCTTGTCTTAGTAGGTCTCCATGCCGGTGAAACTTTAAGAGAAGAAGATTTGCCTTTATATTACACGGCATATACGCCATGTTTTAGAAGAGAAGCAGGTTCCGCTGGTAAAGATACAAGGGGGCTTATTCGTAGGCACCAGTTTGACAAGGTTGAGATGGTGAAGTTGACAACCCCTGAAACATCTTTTGAGGAGTTAGAAAAGCTTGTTGCCAATGCTGAAGAGGTGCTGCAACTCCTCGGTTTGCCATATAGGGTTATTGTTCTCTCGACTGGTGATATGGGTTTTTCTGCGGCAAAGACGTATGATATTGAAGTATGGATGCCATCTTATGGTAGATATGTAGAAATTTCTTCCTGCAGTAATACCGCGGACTTCCAGGCTCGGAGGGCTAATGTTAAGTTTATTAGAAAAGATGGCACAAAGGACTATGTGCATATGCTCAATGGTTCTGGTGTAGCTGTTGGTAGAGCTATGGCTGCTATTCTTGAAAATTACCAGACTCCTGATGGTAAGGTTATTGTGCCAGAGGTTTTGAGACCATATATGCATGGTATGGAGGTAATAGAGTAAAAGTAGCGAAGAGTTGACTTAAAAATAAAAAATAAGGGGAGCTCTTAAAAGGCTCCCCTTATATGTTTTTGGTGGTTTGATTCATCCCTTAATAGGAGTTACCTGAACGACATCGTCATCACTAAGACGAAGTCTAAAGCTTGTAATAGGTAGCAGATAGATTGTATCACCAATGCCCTCTTCTGTTTTTACAGGTACTTTACTCTTTTTGCCAGATGGTGCTTGTATTTCCACCATTGTGACGGGAGCACCAAGGATACTTTGCCATTCCTCAAGAAGAGTAGAGTCTACCCAACATACTTCTGTTCCAGTAGTGGACATGTATGCTTTTAGTTTTACCTTTGCCTTTAGTGGTCTGGTTAGTTGACCACTCGTGGCGCCTGTTGTGGTTTGGGATGTTGATGGAGTTTGAGTAGCTGCCGGTGTTGATTTTTTGCTATCCGTAACCTGAACAGGTTGGGTTTTGACGGAAGCTGTTTGACTTGGTGTGGAAGTAGTTCTTGCCGAAGGAGTAACTTTTATAGGTTCTCCCTCTATGGACAATATTGTGGGCTTTGAGCTAACGACTACAGCATTTTTCTTTAGCAGTTCAACAATTATTTCATAAGCTGCCAGTTCCCCTTTTTCAAATGTTTCTGCAATCTGGTAGATAGGTTTTCCGCTAAAGGCTTTGGGTAAGAATAACCATTCTTCCATTGTAAGAAGCATGTCATCGTTGATGTTTGTGTTGAATGCAAGGTACTTGTGAATATCTCCAATTTGGTCAATAAGTGTTTGGAGTTCCTTTTCTTTTTCTTCAATACGGGAAATAAGTTCTTCGGTATCGGTCATAATAGTTTTTTCTGTGGTCACAGCACCTAAGGTAAATAGGAATGTTCCATCTCTTTCTTTTACCATCTTTAACAGGGCATCTTCGCCCATGTTATTGCCGAAAACAGCATGAATGGGTTTCCCGTCTAAGATGTATATCTCCCCTGATTTTCCGTTGCTAAGGTTCACAACAAGTTTACCTGTTTTTCCGGCGACTTTTAAGAGTGATAGTACCTCAAACAGGTTGAACTCTTTTAGAGAGCCTTCCAGTGGCATATGTTTGCCCCCTTTCTGGGTAATTATCAATATTGTGTAAAAAAATTATACAACAAACAATGTATTTATGAGGCCTATTGACATGGCACTGAAAAAGTGTTATACTGTCAAACGATATGGTTGACAATATGAGTATTGCAGATATAGAGAGATATAATCGGCTGTTAGAGGTATATGGAGGTCTACTTTCCGATAAAGCTCGTGATGTTTTGACAGATTACATAACATATGGGCTTTCTATTACAGAAATAGCCGATGCACGCAACATATCTAAGCAATCGGTTAGCACCACCATTCGTAGGGCTTTGAGAAATTTAGAGAGATATGAGGAAGTATTAGGCATGTTGTCTCTACTTGACATGGTAGATAAGAGATGCCCTGATGTGGTAGAAATGTGGACGAAGACAAAGGGAAGGGGTGAGGCTTAGTGTTTGCCGACCTTAGTGATAAACTTGTTAACATGCTTAACTCCTTGCGCAAAAAGGGTAAGCTGACGAAGGAAGATATAGATAAGTTTCTCAAGAATTTGAAGATGGTCCTTTTGGCCTCCGATGTTGGTTTTGATGTTGTTCGTGTGTTTATTAAAGATGTGCGTAAAAAGCTGGAAGAGGCCAATATTGAAAAGAGCATATCTCCCGTAGACCAGCTGACAAAAATTGTTTATGATGAGATGAGAGAAATACTGGGGCAGCCAGTACCTCTAAAACTGAAACCCGGTAAACTCACACAGATACTCCTTGTGGGTTTGCAAGGTAGTGGTAAAACAACAACTGCTGGTAAGCTGGCTTATTACATCAAGAAAAAACTTCGCAAATCTCCTATACTTGTTGCCGCAGATACATACCGTCCAGCGGCTGCTCAGCAGTTAAGAACACTAGCCAATGAAGTTGATGCCGGTTTCTATTCTATGGTGAAAGAAGACGGTACCCTTGATATAGATGGTTATAAGAAATTTATCCGGGGAACCCTTTATGATGTAGCCATTATAGACAGTGCTGGTCGTATGCATGTTGATGAAGAGCTCATGGAAGAGATTAAACAACTTCATGAGGCCCTTCAGCCCGATTATGTGTTCTTGGTTGCCGATGCTATGCTTGGTCAGGAGGCTGTTGATATTGCCGATGCATTTCATAAGGCACTGCCTATTTCCGGTGTTATTCTTACCAAGGTTGATGGTGATACTAGAGGTGGTGCAGCACTATCCCTCAGATATGTTACAGGTGTGCCTATCTACTTTATGGGTATGGGAGAAAAGGTTGATGCTTTAGAGCCTTTTGATCCCGATGAGATATCTGCCCGTATTCTTGACCTTGGCAGTGCAAAGGCCTTTATGGAGCGTATAAAAGAGCTTGAGAAAAAGCTGAAAGAACTTGAGAGAAAGGGTAAAAAGGTTAAGGCTGAGAAGATAGAAGATTTTACCCTTGAAGATTTGCTTGTGCAATTTGAAGCTATATCTGATGGTGATTTTGTTGGTGGACTGTTATCTTCACTGCCTGGTGGTAGACAAATGATGCAAGGTGTAGACGAAGAAGAGATGAATACAAGACTGAAACATTTCAAGGCTATACTCCAGTCTATGACGCCTTATGAAAGAAAGCACCCAGAGGTGCTTGATGCATCCCGTAAGCGTCGTATTGCAGCCGGTAGTGGAACGAGCGTGCAGGAGGTTAACCAGTTACTTAAACAATATAAGCAGATGAAGAAAGCTATGAAGACACTATCTAAGATGATGAAGAGGGGTAGATTTCCCTCTGTCATACCACCGTCATTTCTCGGTGGCGGTGGCATAAAATAACGAGAAAAACTTATCGGAGGTGAGGTATAAGTGGCAGTTAGAATGAGACTCATGAGAATGGGTGCAAAGAAGAGAGCTTTTTATCGTATTGTTGTCGCGGACGCAAGAGCTCCAAGAGATGGTAAGTTTATCGAGATCGTCGGTACATACGATCCTCACAAAGATGGAGCAGCTGGGGTGACAATTGACAAGGAGAAGGCACTTAACTGGCTTCAGAAAGGTGTCCAGCCCACTGAACCTGTTGTAAGAATTCTCAAGTGGACTGGCGTATGGGATGAGTTTCAGGCGGCTAAACAAGCCAAAAAAGCTGAGTAGGGGGAGAGATTATGCTTATTAGAAGAAAGATTACCGTTAAAGCAATTATGACTCCCACGCTTAGGGCTGAGATGCTTGCCAATGTTGATGCCCTTATAGCCCAGACAAAAAAAGAGGTAGAACTTATTGAGAAGGAGCTGAGAAAAATACTGTTTCTTCCAGAATCTCAGCTTGGGGCAGAGGGACTTCGTTTGAAGGCACTGATGGAAGCCGAAAAGAGGGAGAAAGAAAAAGTTCTTAGAGAACTTGAAAAACAGAGAAAGGAAATTGAAGAAAAAGCCGAAGGTGAAGAAGTTATCTATTCTATCATTGAAGGCTTTGCCGATGTGAAGGTCGGCGACGATCTCTTTAAGAAGGTCGAAGGTGGAGAGATTGTTATCAAAGATGGAGAGGTGATAGAGATTCGCAATGAGTGAGAAGAAAGGTCTTGACGGGCGTGTGCTTGTGGGCAAGATTGTCCGCGCACACGGTATAAAAGGTGATGTTTATATCCATCCTTTTAGTGATAATCCCGATAGATTTTCTGCGGGAGGCTCTCTTGAGCTGGCCGATGGCTCTCGTGTTGAGATTACACGCTCTTCTAAACATGCTACAAAAAATCTCTATAGGGTTCATCTGAAGGATGTAGACACGAGAAACGATGCCGAAGCATTGGTGGGCCAGAATGTCTATGTCCGCGAGAGTGAGCTTCCCGAACTTGAGGAAGACGAGTTTTATATTTTCCAGCTTGTTGGTATGGCCGTTTATGATCTATCGGGTAATCTGCTGGGAACCGTCAAAGACCTTTTGCAAACAGGTGGTATTGATGTGTTGCGAATCTCTCGTGTAGAAGAGAAAAAAGAGTTGTTGGTGCCATTTGCCAAAGAATTTGTCAAGGATATCAGCGTAAAGGATAAAAAGGTTGTCATAGATACATCTCAGTTGGAGGACTTGCTATGAATGTAGGTATCATAACAATATTTCCCGAATACTTTGAAGGTGTAGTGAAAACAGGCATGATACGAAAGGCCATAGAAAACAATCTTCTTGATATTGTTTTTGAAAATCCAAGGAACTATGCAACCGACAGGTATAAGTCTGTTGATGATTACCCTTACGGCGGTGGCAGTGGTATGGTTATGAAATACGATACACTTAAGCAGGCTATAGAAAATGCCAGGGCTAAGGTATCGGGCCCTGTTATATACATGTCTCCACAGGGAACACCTTTCCATCAGGCCTATGCCAAAGATTTGGCTAAAGAAGAAGGCTTTATCCTCGTGTGTGGCAGGTATGAGGGTATAGATGAGCGGTTGATGTCTATCGTTGATGAAGAGATATCCATAGGTGATTATGTTCTGTCGGGAGGAGAACCTGCAGCGGCAGTTGTTCTTGATGCTGTGGTTAGACTCATTCCCGGAGTATTGGGTGATGAAAATTCACTTAGTGAGGAGTCCTTTGAACATAATTTACTTGAATATCCTCAATATACCCGACCATCGCATGTTGATGGTATGGATGTGCCTGATGTGCTTCTTAGTGGACACCATGGCAATATCGCCAGGTGGAGACTCAAGGAGCGTTTAAAAAGAACACTTGTTAAAAGACCCGATATGCTGAAGGATATACATTTGTCTCAAGAAGAAAAAGAATTGCTTGCTGAAGTAAAAAAAGAAATATTAGAGACATTAAGCATGCTGGGGGTGTAAATAGTGGAAAAGTTGAGACTACACATAGCATTGCTTCATTATCCAATGTACGGAAAAAATTATCAGACTATAGCAACATCCGTTACCAATCTTGATATACACGACATAGCACGGCTTGCTCGTACTTACAACTTGGCATCTTATTGGGTTATTACACCTATAGAACCCCAGCGTGCTATGGTACAGCGTGTTGTTGATTATTGGGTCAAAGGTCCGGGAGGAGGGTATAATCCTCATCGTAAAGAGGCCCTTTCCCTTGTAAGAATTGGTGCCAATGTTGAAGAGATGGTAAAGGGTATAGAGGAAGAGTTTGGCGGTCCTGTTAAACTCTTTGCAACCGATGCCCGTCCTTATCCCAATATGATAGATTACGAGGAGGCAAGAAGACTCCTTCGTGAAGATGATGCCCAATATGTGCTTGTGCTGGGCACAGGTCATGGTATTGTCTATGATGAGATAAGAAAGATGGATTATTTCCTAAAGCCTATTAGACCAAACACGTCGTTTAATCATTTATCTGTTCGCTCTGCAGCCTCTATACTTGTTGATAGGCTTGTAGGAGAAGAGTGGTCGTATTAAGATATAGAAGGAAAAAGGAGGGATGATAAATGAGCATGGACATAATTAGGAGAATTGAAGAGCAGCAAATGAGAGATGACCTACCAGAATTTCGTCCAGGTGACACAATTCGTGTCTACTGGAAAGTTGTTGATGGTAGAAAGGAGAAGATTCAGAGGTTCGAGGGTATTCTTCTTGCCGATAAAGGTTCCGGTGTTCGTAGGACAATAACCGTAAGAAAGATTTCTCATGGTGTCGGTGTGGAGAGAATATTCCCCGTTCACAGCCCTAAACTCGTTAAGATTGAGCTTGTTCAGAGGGGTAAGGTCAGACACGCTAAACTTTACTATCTGCGTGATAAGAGAAAACTCGAGGTTAAAAAGAGAGATAAATTTGGTATGTCTCGTAAGAAGAAGAAATAATGGATTTTTCCATTGAAAGGAGATACCTTGAAAAAGGTTTTCGCCTTGTCGGTGGGGTTGATGAGGTAGGGAGGGGGGCCGTAGCAGGCCCCCTTTTTGTTGGTTTAGCAATATTTACTAAACCGTATGATATGATGGATATCTTTTGGACAGATTCTAAAATGTTTTCTTCTGAAAAGAAACGAAGACAGATATTTATGAGACTGATAAATATTCCTGGTTTTTTATGGACTGTTGGATGGGTAGATGCGTGGGAGATAGATGAAAAGGGTATTATGTGGGCTCTTGGAGAGGCTTTGAATCGTGCATTAGATAAGTTGCATGAAACTTATAGGCCTACGCTTCTGTTAACAGATGGAAAGGTGCCGTTTCCCGGGATTGCTATACCCCAGAGGACACTCATCAAAGGGGATAGGAAATCTCCTTCTATTGCTGCAGCTTCTATTGTTGCAAAAGTTATCAGGGATATTTATGTGGCGTCTATAGGAGAACTTCTGGATTATGGGGTGGTTTCTAATAAGGGCTATGGAACAAAGGCCCATATGGGTAAAATAAAAGAGCTTGGTATGTCGCGATGGCATAGAAAAAGTTTTTTAAAGAAACTACGGGAAGAAGGTGGAGGCTATGGTTAGTTTTTTGAAAAAGTGGTGGGATATCATACTCCTTGCGTTATTCCTTATTATCTTTTTGGTGTTCAGGTTTTACCTTTATCCTTGGTTTACGGTAAGACAGACATCTATGCTTGAAACACTTCACAGTGGTGATGTTGTTGTTGTTTCCCGGATGTATGCGGTTCATAGGGATTTCCAAAGGGGCGATATCATAGTTTTTTATCTGGGAGATAAGAAAGATCATGAGGGAGAATATCTTGTTAAACGCATTATAGGTTTGCCTGGTGAAACTGTTGAGATTCATGATGGTGTTGTTTACATTAATGGGCATGCCCTTAAAGAACCATATGTTGTTCATAAGGACACATCCAGCTTTGGACCATATACTGTGCCTCAAGGGAAGTTGTTTGTGCTGGGCGATAATCGCCCAGCAAGTAGAGATTCCCGATTCTTTGGAGCTATAGACGAGAAGAGTGTGGTTGGGCGGGTTGTTATGAGGATTTATCCGTTTTCGAATTTTACCGTTTTCCATCGTATTCATTACAATGATGCCTCTTCATAAGGGGAAATGGGCCGAGGATGCGGCCCTTTATTTTTATAAAGAGCACGGCTATAGACTAATTGGCAGAAATATTAGGGCATATGGTGGCGAGATCGATTTGGCATTTGAAAAAAATGGTAAGGTTGTTCTTGTAGAGGTAAAGCAAAGAAAACATTCATTAGAAGATGCCCTACTTGCTGTTTCTCCTAGTAAGAAACGGCGTATCCTCAGAGTATGGTATCAGAAAGCAGATAAATACTATCACTTTCCTATAGAGTTTCATGTATGTGCCGTTGTTGGTGAAAAAGACAACTTTTCTATATCTATATTTAAGGAGGAACTATGATGGGGGTTGCATTTGTCAGTACAGTATTTCTTCTCGGTCTTGAGGGGGTTAAGACCGTTGTTGAAGTTGATGTGAGGCGAGGAATGCCATCTTTTAAAGTTGTAGGATTACCATCAAGCGTTGTAGAAGAATCTCGTGAACGTGTACTATCTGCTGTTAAGAATATAGGTGTTGACATTGGAGCCCGCAAAGTAGTTATCAATCTCTCCCCTGCTGAAGTGCCTAAAAAAGGCTCACATGCAGATTTGCCTATTGCCATAGCACTTCTCAAGGCAATGAATGTTATACAAGATGACTTTTCGGGTGCTTTGATTTTAGGGGAGTTGTCTCTTAATGGCAGGGTAAGGATGTCTTCATCTATGTTTGCCCTTATTGCACAAGGCATATCGCTAGGGTATAAGCAGTTTATCATCCCTGATGAAGCGTCATATCTTATTAATGTATTTAGCAATGTTGCTTACATACCTGTATCAAATCTTAGTGAGTTCCTTTCAGGTAACCTGTCTTGGCAACAAACAGAAGGATTTATTAGGGTGAAAACTCAGAACATAGTCAAAGACTTTGGAGATATCAAAGGACAGTATATGGCAAAGTATGGAGCTATGCTTGCCGCTGCTGGAATTCATAATATGGTAATGGTGGGTTCTCCTGGGGTTGGAAAGACGATGATAGCGGAGCGGATGACAGGGATTTTGCCTTCAATGACAGAAGATGAGATTATCGAAGTCACGAAAATATACAGTGCCACATTAGGAAAAGAAACGCTGGTAACAGATAGGCCTTTTCGCTCGCCTCATAGTAATACATCGGTTTCAGCTATGTTTGGTGGAGGCAGATATGTCCAACCAGGTGAGGCAACACTTGCCCATAGAGGAGTATTATTTGTAGATGAATTTCCAGAATTTCGCCGGGATGTGCTTGAGGGTTTAAGAACTGTTGTGGAAACAAGACAGGTGTTCCTGTCCAAAGCAGATATCAAGGTTAATTTTCCTGCGGATTTTCTCCTTGTTATGGCATCTAATCCGTGTCCCTGTGGTTATCTAGGACATCCCCATAAGCAGTGTAGGTGTAGCGTGTCCGATATTAAAAGGTATCAGAGAAAATTCTCAGGTCCTCTCATGCAGAGAATAGATATACAAATGTGGATGACTCCACCTGAGAATATGACAAGGGATGAACTCACAACAGAATACATGAGAGAAAAGGTTATTATCGCTCGCAACATGCAGATGAAACGGTATAAGGGAAGATATTTCAATGGTACGGCTCCCGATAATGTGTTTTTACAACATGTCAATATGTCTACTGGTGCCAGCAGTGCCATTGAAGATATTAGAATTATGGGCAAAGACAGTGGAAGAGAACTGTCAAAGATTAAGAGATTGGCAAGAACAATAGCCGATATAAATGAAGAAGACTATGTAAGTGAAGAGCATATTTGGATGGCTCTTAGTTTTCGCAAAGCCATGGATATGTTGGTGAGGTTTTGGTGAATATACGAGAAAAACTTATAATGCTTGCCCAAGAGGGAGCTTCTTATAAAGATCTTGCCACAACTTACCATATATGGCAGATGGAATCGGGCAAAAAGTACGAAAGTGTTTGCGATGGTTGCCATGGTGCTATCACTATAGCGGATAGTATATATCCAGATAGCTTAAGGCATTTAAATAAGCCTCCTGTTGTTCTCTTTTATGAGGGAAATATTTTGCTCCTGAACAAAATGCCCAAAGTTGCCATTGTTGGGACAAGAAAGGCTACATCTTATGGTATGTCTGTAGCAGAAAAGTTGGGGTATACACTGGTAAATGCTGGTGTTCCCGTTGTGTCGGGACTTGCTCGTGGTATTGATGTAGCATCGCAGCGCTATGCTGCGGATAGAGGTTTAGCTATTGCTGTTTTGGGTAATGGGTTAGATATCTACTATCCGTATAAAAACAAAGTCATTCAAGATACTATAGCTGAAAAGGGCTTACTTATTTCTGAGTATCCTGGTGAGGTGCGTGGTACTAAGTGGTCTTATGTTGCCCGTAACAGGATTATTGCGGCGCTTTCTTCTCTTGTTATTGTTGTTGAATCTCCAGAACGTGGAGGTTCCATTCATACTGCAGAATTTGCTATGGAACTGGGGGTACCCGTTGCTGCAGTGCCCGGTGATATATTTCGCATAACATCAAGAGGTACAAATGCCCTTATTGCCGATGGTGCAATGATTATTACCAAACCAGAAGATGTGTTGTCTATGATTAATGTTGTTGCATATACTAATGATAAGCATGGTCTTGTAGATATACTGAGAGAGCATGGTGGAATTATGAATATATCGGTTCTCAGAGGGTATTATGATAGTACAGGTAGTTTGATGAAGGATATTGCATATCTGGAAATGAAACAGATTGTAAAGATGGAGGGAAGTGTGGTGATACTTATTGAATAGTGTTATTGTCATAGGTGCAGGACTGGCAGGTTCTGAGGCGGCGCTAACATTGGCATCATTAGGGGTACCTGTGAAGTTGTATGAGATGAGGCCCTGGAAGATGACACCAGCTCACAGGACTGATAAACCTGCGGAGCTTGTATGTTCTAATTCCCTGGGGAGCAGAAGAGTAGATAAACCTAAGGGTTTACTTTTGTGGGAAGCTCTTACAGCTGGTGCCTCTTTGCCACGACTGGCCCTGAGTGCCAGTGTGCCGGCTGGAGGAGCATTGGCTGTTGATAGACAAATCTTTTCTGACCTTGTCGGCAAGGCTATACAGGAGCATCCTATGATTGAGATTGTTAGACAAGAGGTATCTTCTTTTGATACAGATCGTTATACTATTGTTGCTGCTGGTCCACTGCTTTCAGATAACCTGTCAAATTATCTGTCATCTTTGTTAGGTACAGATTTTTTGCACTTTTATGATGCCATATCGCCAACTGTTGTAGCAGATACCATAGATATGGAATATGCATTTTGGGCTAACAGATATGATGATTCAGATGGTGGAGATTATCTCAACATTCCACTGACAGAAGAAGAGTATTATCAGTTTGTTGAAGATATACTTGCTGCTCGAAAATATGTCCATCATGACTTTGAAGAAATAGAAAAATTCTTTGACAGATGTCTTCCTATTGAGGAGATAGCTAGGAGAGGTAAATTAGCACTCGCTTATGGACCTATGAGACCGGTAGGACTTGTTGACCCACGCACAGGCAAGCGTCCATTTGCCGTCATTCAGCTTCGCAAAGAAAACAAAGAAGGTACTTTGCTTAATATGGTGGGTTTTCAAACAGGTATTTCACACACAGATCAGGTGAAAATTTTTAGAAAGATACCAGCCTTGAGGCATGCAGAGTTTGCCCGTCTTGGTCAAATTCACCGAAATACATTCATTAATGCCCCTAAAGTCTTGGGGGATTCTATGTCGCTAAGATGTTGTCCTAAGGTGTATGTTGCCGGTCAGCTATCGGGAACAGAAGGTTATCTTGAGGCTATTATGGGAGGTTTCTGGTCTGCTCTGAGTATCTTTTTTGATATGCATGGTATAAAGTTGCCTGAGTTGCCCAAGTTTTCTATGTGGGGAGGTATACAGAGGTATCTTCATGATGAAACGGTTCGTGAATTCCAACCGATGGGATCAAATTTTGGACTTCTCCCTCTTCCCGATAAGAAGATGAAGAAAAAGCAAAGGCGGCAGTGGCAAGTAAAGAGGGCTATTGATGCGTGGCTTCAATATAGGCAGCAGATAGAAAAAATGAAAATGGAGGTGAGCAAATAGTGAGAACATTACTAAGAGGGGCTTATGTGCTAACTGCCGATGAGAACAAACCCTTTATTAAGGATGCCGATATTCTCATGGAAGATAACAGTATTGTATATATAGGTGATAGAAAGGAACACGAGTTTGTTGATAGGATACAGTATCTCTATGGTTATCTTATTACTCCGGGTTTTATTAATACCCATACTCACCTTGCTATGACGTTGTTTAGGGGTTGGGGTGAGGACATGGAGCTAGGTAAATGGCTCAATGAAAAGATATGGCCCTATGAGGCAAAACTGACTGACGAAGATGTGTACTACGGCTCTATTGTTGGTATTAAAGAGATGCTCTCCACGGGAACAACGGCATTTGTAGATATGTATTTCTTTGAACAGGCTACCATTGATGCTGTTCATGATGTTGGTATCAGGGCATTTATTACCCCGGGGATTATTGAAAAAGAAGGATGGAAAGATAGAGTAGACCAAATTGTTGCCCTTCGTAGTGCTCTGAGAAGTGATTATGTTGAGATTCATCTTAGTTTGCACGGTTTTTATACATGTGGTCCAGATGTTGTTGAGTATGTAATAGAGAAAGCTAAAGAAACTGGTGCTTTTGTTCATATACATCTACTTGAGGCACCATGGGAGCGTGGGGCTATTGAAGCGAAGCATGGGAAGGATTTTATTAAGAAATACTATGATAAAGGTCTGTTTAGCGATATCCATGTTATTGCTGCTCATGGTGTATGGATATCAGATGATGAATTAGAAATACTTGCTAATGCAAACTTTGCACTCGCCCATAATCCTCAGAGCAACCTAAAACTTGTTTCTGGTATTGCTCCCATTTGGAAATATCTCCAAGCTGGTATGACGGTGTCTATTGGTACAGATGGTGCAGCAAGCAATAACAATCTTGACCTTATTGAGGAGATTCGTACAGCAGGTATGCTAGGAAAATACAAAGCGGAGGATCCCGAGGCTCTTCCGTCTAAAGAGCTCTTTTATATGCTCACTAAATATGGTGCTAAAGCTGTTAAGCGTGACGATATTGGTGTGCTAGCCGAAGGCAATAAGGCTGACCTTGTTGTTTGGAGTGTAGACAATGTTGAGTGGTTACCTTTCTGGGATACAGAGGAGGGTATGTATGCCCACCTTATCTATTCAGTACAGTCAAAATCCTCTGTGAAAAGAGTGTGGGTATCCGGTAAAGAGGTATACAGAGAGGGACATTTAATGACTGACATACCATATCTTGAAGGATTTAAGGCTAGTGTAAAGAGAATATTTGGAGGTGAGTGAGATGACAAAATTTGGTGTTATTGGAGGTAGTGGTATTTATACCCTTGAAGGGGTAGATATTGAATGGATTACTGTTGTTACTCCATATGGGGAGGTAGAAGTAGGGGCTTCAGAGATTGACGGTAGAGAAGTGTTCTTTATGCCTCGCCATGGTAAAAACCACTCCTTGCCACCTCATAGGGTCAACTATAGGGGGAATATTTGGGCTCTCGCATCTTTAGGAGTTAAGCGTATTATAGCTACCAACGCATGTGGTAGTCTTAATACCGATTTTCCTCCAGGATATCTTGTTCTTCCTGACCAGTTTCTTGATTTTACCAAGGCAAGGCCTTCTACTTTTTACGATGAGCCAGGTAAGGTTGCTCATACAGATATGACTGTTCCATATTGTCCTCAGATTCGTAGCGAAATTATGAAGGCTGCCGATGAAATTGGCTTTAAGGATATTTACAATGGTGGTACATATGTTACCACAGAAGGTCCGCGTTTTGAAACATCTGCAGAGATAAAGGCATATCGTATGCTTGGAGGCGATCTTGTAGGTATGACATCTGTACCTGAAGTTGTTCTTGCTAGAGAGGCTGGTATGTGTTATGCCAGTATTTCTATTGTAACTAATTTTGCTGCAGGAATATCGCCTGATGTACTTACCCATGACGAAGTTTTAGAGATGATGTCAAAGATTACTCCAGTGGTTGGCAAAATTATACTTGAAACTATAAAGGGTTTCCCGGAAGAGAAGACATGTCAGTGTCCTTGGGATGTTTCACTACTGGACATTAAAGTGGAAAAGTAGAGTAAAATAAAAATGAAAAAACTTTAGGGAGGTGCTGTTTTATGTTGAGTGAGCTTGCAAAAACCCACAAGATTTATATTGGTTCTGACCATGCTGGTTACGATCTGAAGATGGCTGTTAGAGAGTTTTTGGTGGAACAGGGGTTTGATGTTATAGATGTAGGAACACATTCTAAGGAGTCTTGTGATTATCCAGATTATGCAAAAGAGGTAGCAACCAAAGTACTGGAAGATAAAGATTCTTTTGGTATTCTCATATGTGGAACGGGTATCGGCATGAGTATTGCTGCAAATAAGGTGCCGGGTATTAGAGCTGCCCTTTCCAATGATATCATTGCTGCCAAACTTGCTCGTGCCCACAATAACGCCAATGTTTTGTGTATGGGCGGGAGACTGATAGGTAAAGAGTTGTCATTTGAAATCGTAAAGACCTTCTTGCTTACTCAGTATGAGGGTGGAAGACATGAAAGAAGACTGAGAAAGATAGAGCATATTGAAGAAGAATTTTGCAAGAAATAATAATCTGAAATTTCAAGAGGGGGAGGACTGATATTGTGTGGGAATTTGTGAAAAAAACAGATCCTGAGGTATGGGAGGCCATTAGGGGGGAGCTGGAAAGAGAGCGTACAACACTTGAGCTGATTGCATCGGAAAACTTTCCATCCTTGGCAGTTTTAGAGGCTATGTCTACTGTTTTGAATAACAAATATGCTGAGGGCTATCCTGGTGCTCGCTACTATGGCGGATGCAAATATGTAGACATTGTTGAGGATATTGCCAGGGAGCGTGCTAAGAAATTGTTTGGTGCTGATCATGCTAATGTGCAACCTCATTCTGGTAGTCAGGCTAATCAAGCTGTATATCTGGCACTTTTAAAGCCTGGTGATAAGATCTTGTCTATGGACCTTGCTCACGGTGGACACCTTACCCATGGTGCCAAGGTGTCTTTAACTGGTAAATGGTTTGATGTTTACCACTATGGTGTTGATCCTGATACAGAGACCATCAATTACGATAAAGTTAGAGAAATAGCCTTGGAGGTTAAACCTAAGCTCATTATCGCCGGTGCTAGCTCTTATCCAAGGTTTATAGACTTTGCCAAGTTTAGAGAAATAGCCGATGAGGTGGGAGCATATCTGATGGTAGACATGGCTCATATAGCTGGGCTTGTTGCTGCAGGTGTGCATCCATCTCCAGTGCCTTATGCTCATGTTGTAACCACTACCACTCATAAAACCTTAAGGGGACCACGTAGTGGTATGATTCTTACCACAAAGAAACTGGCTAAGAAGATAGACAAGGCCGTATTTCCGGGTCTTCAGGGTGGTCCACTGGAGCATGTTATTGCCGCCAAGGCTATTGCCCTAAAGGAGGCTGCAACAGAAGAGTTCAAGCAATATGCCAAGCAGATAGTAGAAAATGCCAAGGTGCTTGCTGATGAGTTGGTGAAACATGGACTGAGAATTGTTTCTGGTGGTACAGATAATCATCTAATGCTTGTCGACCTTAGACCTATTGGTGTAACAGGAAAAGACGCCGAAAATATGCTCGAAGAAGCTGGCATTACTGTTAATAAAAATGCCATACCCTTTGATCCACAGCCACCCAAAGTAACTTCTGGTATTCGTATAGGTACACCAGCTTTAACAACAAGGGGTATGGGAGCAGATGAAATGAAAAAGATTGCCGAGCTCATTGTTAGAGTTCTGAAGTCAGGTGGCGATGAGAGGATTATCACATCTGTTAGGGAAGAGGTCAAGGAATTGACCAGTCAGTTCCCACTATATCCTGAATTGGGGGAGTGATAAATCGTGGGGGTGCATATTGTAGATCATCCGCTCATTAAGTATAAGATTACTATGTTGAGAGATGTGGAGACGGGGGCCAAAGAGTTTAGAGAGCTTGTATCTGAAATTACCCTGCTTCTTTTATATGAGGCGACAAGAGGACTTCCTCTGAAGGAGACAGAGGTTGAGACCCCTATAGCTACAGCTAAGGGATATCTTATTGATGGGGATATCCTATTTGTTCCTGTACTTCGTGCAGGTCTAGCTATGGTGGAGGGAGCATTAAAGCTTATACCTAATGCTAAGGTAGCCCACTTTGGTGTTTATAGAGATCATGCCTCCTTGCGTCCTGTACAGTATTTCGCCAAGTTTCCCAGCAATATAGGTGATATGAATATCTTTGTGATGGATCCGATGTTGGCAACTGGTGGTTCTCTTGATTATGTTGTGGATTACCTTAAAGATATTGGTGGCAAAAACATTAAAGTACTTGCCATTATATCTGCTCCTGAGGGGGCTTCTCGTCTTGAAAAATCTCATCCTGATATAGATGTTTATGTTGCTGCGATGGATCAATATCTTAACGACCAGGGATATATTGTTCCTGGGCTTGGTGATGCAGGTGATAGACTCTATGGAACAAAGTAGGGCAGTTTGGCTACTGGCAATTTTTCTATGGTCGTTTATTACTACATGGTTTGCGGAGCCAATAGCGATATATTTAGGGTACAAACTGGGTGTTTTAGATTATCCTAACGAGAGAAAAGTTCATAAGGAGCCAATTCCCCGAAGCGGGGGATTGGCTTTTTTCTTTGCCCTCATTCTTGCTCCAATTGTGTTGTTCCCAACAGATGTGCGGATAAAGTCCTTGTTTGTTGGAGCATTACTTTTATATATTTTTATGTTTATAGATGATTACAAGGGGCTTTCTCCGTACATAAAGCTTATAGTGCAGATTTCCTCTGCACTTATTGTTATTCTATGGGGTGGTATCCGTTTTGATTTTCTCAATATAGAGCCATTTGGTACCTTTGTGCTTTCACCTGTGGGTAGTATATTTTTTTCTCTGTTATGGATTGTTGCACTTACCAATGCTGTAAACTTTATAGATGGGCTCAATGGGCTTGCCAGCGGAGTTATATTTATCTCGTCTTTGGCTTTTTCCGTTATTCTTCTTATGAGAGGTTATGTTATTGTATCTATTTTGTCACTGCTTTTAGCGGGTGCTACATTAGGATTTTGGCCATATAATTTTCCTAAAGCCAAGACATTCATGGGTGATGTTGGAGCCCAGTTACTGGGATTTTATACTGGAGTTTTAACACTGTGGGGTAGCATTAAAACTATTGGTGGGCTTTTATTTCTTGTTTATATCATGTTGTTTATCTTTCCTATTACCGATCTTACATGGAGTTCTATCAGAAGAATTCTGAAAGGCAAGCATCCTTTTTATCCTGATAAATCACACCTTCATCATATGATGTTGAAGATTGGCTTGAGTGAAAAAGGTGTAGTTGTGGTGGCATATGCTATATCTGCACTTATGGCAATACTTGCTATTTATCTGGTAAGGAGGTAGTTTTATGAAAAAAATTTTAATTGTTATAGGTACTCGTCCTGAAGCGATTAAGATGGCACCTGTATATTTGGAGCTTAAAGAGGCCGAAGATTTACAGCCCTACATACTATCTACAGGTCAACACATAGAGCTTCTTGATGAGGCCCTTTCCACATTTGGGCTAAAGGCCGATTTTCGCCTTGACATTATGAAAGAAGCACAAACTCTGGCCTATCTTACTTCAGCACTGGCGGAAGGATTAGGTAGACTATATAGTGAAATTGCCCCGGATACGGTGCTTGTTCATGGTGATACGACGACAACACTGATGGGGGCGCTTATGGCATTCTATATGCGCATTCCCGTGATGCATGTTGAAGCTGGTCTAAGAAGTGATAATCGATTTGAACCATTCCCTGAAGAGATTAACAGAAGGCTTGTTGACCAAATGGCCGATGTTCTGTTTCCACCTACTCCTATGGCTAAGGCTCGTATATATGAAGAAAAGCCTGAAGTTGTTGATATTTTTACAACCGGTAATACTGTTGTGGATGCGCTTATGTGGGTTAAGGAAAATAAATTAGAAGCTATACCTCTTCATAAAGAACTCAAGCCTAAAGAATATATATTGCTTACGGCACATAGACGCGAAAACTGGGGAGAACCTCTTAGGAACATATATAAGGCAGTAAAGCATATTGTAAGAGAAACTGGTCTTAAGGTCGTTTATCCAGTACATCCTAATCCCCGAGTGAAAAATATAGCCTACGATGAACTGGGAAATGTGGATGGGGTTATTCTCACAGAGCCCATGGACTATATGTCTTTTTTGAAACATATGTCGGAAGCACGTATAGTACTGAGTGATTCTGGAGGTGTGCAAGAAGAAGCCCCTTCATTCGGCGTACCTGTCGTTTTGTTAAGGAGAGTAACAGAGCGTCCTGAAGGTGTGAGAACGGGGCATATTGTTCTTGCCGGTACGGATACAGATACCATAGTAGAGAAAACTTTACAGATGCTGAATAAAAAGCTTCCGGCTTATAATCCCTTTGGTGACGGACTAGCAGCTCGGCGAATTGCTGATTACATAAGGTATTTTCTTAAGTTGTCTACAGAAAAGCCAGATGAATGGGTGATATCTTATGAATAGCTTACAGATAGAGGGTAGATATCCACTGAAAGGTAAAGTTGTGGTATCTGGTTGTAAAAACACAGCTCTTGCTGTTTTGCCTGCTGTGTTGCTTACAAAGGGAACAATTATACTGAAAAATGTTCCGGATATCGTAGATGTTCAAACCATGGTAGCTCTGCTTCGCGATGTTGGAGTAGAAGTGGAGTATTTAGATAAACACGTTGTAAAATTTACTATATATGACGATGTAGAGTGGAATATAAAGTCTATTAAGGCCTCATCCATTCGTGGTTCTCTATTTCTACTTGGTCCTATTTTGGCCCGTATGGGACGTATTGCTCTACCTTATCCTGGAGGATGTAATATAGGTACAAGGCCTATAGATCTTCACGAAAAAGGATTACGTATTCTTGGATATGATATAGAGACTACTAGTGGATATATATATGGCAGAAAAACAAGAGATACTAAAGGAGATCTTATATACTTTGATTTTCCTAGTGTAGGAGCGACAGAAAATTTGCTTATGGCTGCGGCTCTAACAACGGGTTATACCGTTATTGAGAATGCGGCTATAGACCCACAGGTTGTTTCTCTGTCTGCATTCCTTAATAGAATAGGGGTAAAAATATCTGGGATTGGTACACGTAAACTTGTTATAGAAGGTAGACAGAAACCTTACGAAGTTGGCACAGTAGAGTGGACTATTCCTGGTGATTACCTAGAAGCAGGTACTTTTATGCTCTATGCTGCTGGTATCACGGGTAGTAAAGTACATATAACCCCTGCCTATAGGGGGTTTCTCATACCTTTGATTGCCAAACTTGAAGATATGGGAATTAATGTTGTTCGAGAGGATGGTGGAGTTACTGTCTATGGTAATGAAAATCTTTCCCCTGTGAGGATAAAAACACTTCCATTTCCTGGTTTCCCCACAGATTTACAGCCCATTATTGGCACATTACTTACTCAAGCTAATGGGGAATCGGTGGTTCAAGAACTTGTTCATGATAGACGACTGGGATATGTTAATTATCTCCTTCGTATGGGAGCCGATATCACAACTCTAGGACAGAGTACAGCCATTATTAGAGGAAAGACTCCTTTATTTGGAACAGAAGTTAAAGCTGAAAATCTAAGAGCTGGGGCGGCACTTATTCTTGCAGGACTACTTGCCAATGGTACAACTCATGTTAAAGACATGTATCATGTATACAGAGGATATGAAGATATTGTTGGTAAACTACAAACACTAGGAGCTCATGTTCAGGTGATAGTCGATGAATCATAAAAGACCTATTAAATGGATAATTGGTAATACGACTAAAGCAGCTGGAAGGCTCTCTAATATTGGGCAGAGCATATCCTTTTTGTTTGAGGAAATGGGTAAATATAAACCTTGGGAAGAAATATTTGCTTGGGAACTTATATCTCAAGGGGAGACCATTCATTCTGATAGAATCACTCTTGTGCATGTATGGTTTGCAGAAAAACGGCCCGAAGGGGATAATATTATTTGGATTTATACTCCAGGTAGGAAGGTTTCTGTTTATAAAAATGCCTTTTATACAGCTTCTGGAGAACACTCATATACTCGGTTAAGACTGTTAGGAATAGAACCATGGCGTATATTTTATGTACCTTTATCTTTCCATAGCAGCGGAGCCGAGGAAGATTTCGTTCAGACCCTTGAAATACTTATTAATGTATACAGTTATCTCTTCACACTGAAAGAGGTAAATGCTATATAAAGGAGGGATACTATGAAAGTTTCAATTTGGGGACTGGGTTCGGTAGGGTTACCCCTTGCACTAACATTTACTCTTAAAGGGGCCGATGTTATAGGAATAGATGTTAATGAAGAGCATGTGGAAAACATCAGAAATGGCAATACTCATATATATGAGCCGTTTGGTAATACTGATACCAATGGTGTTTTGAAGGAAGTTGTTGGTAAGAAATTCTTTCCTACTACAGATTATAAGAAAGCCGAAGAGGCAAACTATCATCTTGTTACTGTTGGTATACCTCTTGACGATAATATGAATCTTATATGGACTCCACTGGAGTCTGCGCTTCATAATCTTGGGAAGATTTTGAAAGAAGGGGATACAGTTGTGCTAAGAGCAACTGTTGTACCTGGCACAACAACGGGTCTTGCCAGAGAAATACTTGAAAAAGAAAGCGGACTAAAGGCAGGAAAAGATTTCTATCTTGCATATGCCCCGGAAAGAATTGCGGAGGGTAGAGCATATGAAGAGTTTAGAAAGATGCCCACGCTTGTGGGTGGTATTAACGAAAAGTCACGTGAGAAGGCCAAAGAGGTTTTATCAACGATTTTAGAGTCTTACTTTGTAGAGGTTTCTGACCCATGGATTGCAGAGATGAGTAAAGTGCTGGAAAATGCCTCTCGTGATGTTTATATTGCAGTTGTTAATGAAATGGCAAAGCTTGCTATAGCAAGGGGCTTGAGACCTCTTGAAGTTATCGAGGCTGCCAATACCCATCCAAGGGTTAAACTCCTTAGACCGGGTGCGGGAGTTGGGGGACATTGTATACCTAATGCCTTTTATTATCTAAAACCTCTCTTTGACGACAGAACAGGGAAATCTCTGGTATTTGCCTCTGCTAGGCAAGTTAATGATGAAATGCCACTATTTTTGGCGTCTTATATTGATCAAAATGCCAAGGCTCTAGGTATTGATAAAAGCAATAAGGTTGCCATATTGGGACTCGCTATGAAAGATTTTTCATACGATGATCGTTATAGCCCTGCTTTGTTCTTAAAAAAATATCTAGAGGAAAAGGGTTGGAATAATATCTGGGCATATGATCCCATGGTTCCAAAGAGATTCGATACCCATATAGATGACATAGATGCTGTGCTAAGTGATGCTAAGGTTGTTATTATTACTGCCCTCCAAGAAGGTATTACCGCAGAAACTGTTGAGAAGTATATCTCTGATGGTATGCTTGTATTAGACACTAAAGGGATTTTAACTCCTGTAAATAATAAGAAGTTGAAAGTCGTTGTCTTCTAACAATGAAAACATTTCTGTGGGGATATTTCGGAGGTTTTAATGTTGGAGATGAACTTATTCTGAGTGCCGAGCTTAAGCTTCTTGGTTCTCAGAATGTTGTTGTTGTTGCACGGGGTAATGCTTCATATATTTCTAAAGTACACGATGTTGAAGTTATAACATACGAACAGGCTATTACCGAAGTCCCATTTCATAGGCACATTGTTGGGGGAGGTGGGCTTTTTCAAGATTCTACAAGCTTCTATAACATGCTTTATTACCTATATCCAATTCTTGTTGGTAGTAGCAGCGTTTTACTTGGTGTTGGTATTGGACCTTTGCGTAAACGGCTATCTTGGCATGTCCTTTCCAACATAATGAAGGGATTATCATTAGCTGTTGTTAGAGACAGGCTGTCTTATAAGTTTCTAACACAGTATGTAGGTTATGAGCCTGTTATTATGGCTCCAGATATGGTGTTTACCCTCGATGTGATTTCAGACTCTCGTATTTATCATGAAGAGGATAATATTATAGTTATTCCGGGTCCTGCTATCGGAATGCATTGGGATGCATTATCTACATTGACCCGAGGATACAAGGTAACAGTTGTAGAATTTTTACCCAGACAAGATAGCAAATGGAGACAGTTATACCCTAGTGATTGGAAAGTTGTAAGTGGCATAGATGCCTTAGCTGCTGGTGAACTGTGGGATATATTGGAAAGTTCTT
>JAADFF010000064.1 GCA_013153035.1 Dictyoglomota bacterium
CATACTACTGGCCACTGTTTGAAATAGAGCAGGGACAGTGGAGAATTACAATGAAGCCACCAAAGAAACTTCCTATTGAAGAGTGGCTCAAGATGGAAGGTCGTTTTGCTCACCTACTGAAACCTGGAAATGAGCATATTGTTAAAATGCTCCAGGAGGCAGTAGATGAATATTGGGATTATCTCGTAAGAATGGAAGAAATGACCAAGGAAAAAGGCCTTTGGACTTTGGTTCCGCCGCTTACAAGACAGCAGGGATAATAGGGTGTTGTGGGGAGCTTCGGCTCCCCACTTCTTATAAGGAGTGAGGTGCATATGTTTCCGCTAATGCATGTCAAAGCGGTTGTTGACATCCACGGTACTATTGATGATAATCTAATTCTTGGATCATTGCTTCCCGATGTTTTAAGACTTACAGGATGTGGATGGTCTCGTAGTCATAGTGCTGCTCACTTTATTAAGAATACACTTGGGAAATGCCATGGTATTACTATTGGTGCTATGCTACATGGAGAGTATCCACCGGGGGTGGATTTTTACTCCGATGTCGGTTTTAAGAATATTCCCTGGGGCTGGGCTTTTTATACGGCTTGGAAATATACTACCAAACATCTTTATTATCCACTACCTAAAGGACTTGTACCTTGGGTTTTTCATAATATGGTAGAGGCTTCTGTTGATATATATCTACATGAGCAGTGGGATAAATCTCTTATTGCTCATGTTAAAGATGTATATTCATGGAATGTAAAATGGGATGTTGTGGAGAAGATGATTATAGAATCGGGACTCAATCTTGCCAGAAATCTTAAAGATGCCTATGTAGATTACTTAACCTTATCCTTGGGAAAATACCATGATAGGCGATGCTTTGTTCGATCACTTTACGAAATTGCCAGACGAAAGTTTTATCGGCATGGTATTGTTATGAACTTACCTATAGACCTATTTGAAGAGGTATGGTATGCCATCTATAAAGATAGGGAATTCCTTTATGAGCAATATGTATCTGTTGCCTATGATGGTTTAAAACGAACATATAAGGAGTGGTGTAGTGGTGAAATATAAGTATTTTCTTTTGGATATGGATGGGGTACTCATTAGGGGTAAGGAACCTATCAAAACGTCTATTGAGGCTGTAAATCGTATAAAAAAGGCTGGTTATAATGTTGTTGTCCTTACCAATAATGCTATTCATAGTGAGAAAAATCTTGCGAAAAAGCTACAAGAAATGGGATACAATATTGTTCATGATGAAATTTTTTCTTCCATATCCGCACTGCGGGAATACATAAGAGAAAATCCATTTAATACTGCGTTTCCAGTTGCATCATTTGGTGTTATAGAAGCTCTTGTAGAGTCAGGAGTTTCGCCTTTTGATTCGGAAGATGTAGATGCTGTTGTTGTTTCATTTGACAAATATGTGACATATTCAAAACTGGAAAGAGCAACTAAGGCAATACTGAAAGGGGCTAAATTTATAGCCACCAATCCCGATCCATCTATAGTAACTGAAGATGGTCTGGCAAGACCTGGGGCAGGAGCCATCGTTGGAAGTATTGAGATAGCTACAGGGGTTAAGCCGATAATCTTAGGTAAACCTTCAGGTTGGATGATACAACTTGCCTCTCATCACTACGGTTTTTCTGTAGATGAAGCTGTTATGGTGGGCGATAGGATATCTACAGATATCATGGCAGCCGAGAATGCTGGTGCAAACGCTGTGTTAGTCCTTACAGGAGCTACAAAAAAGGAAGAGATACCAAAGGATTTTAAATATCCTGTCTATAAGGATCTTCTGTCGTTTGTAAAAGACATAGGTCTTTAAGAAGACAGCCCTCGCATAGAGGGCTTTTTTTCTTACATCTACGTTTAGCGTGTTCTACTATGAGAGCATGATATTCCTTGTACAGTTCTGCATCTTGGGGTAGCGCAGACATAAACGTCTGGGCTATATTATCGTATGGTTCCTTTTCATTTACGAGTGATAACCTGCTAAATATCCTTCTTGTGTATGCATCTACAACGAAGTATGGCATATCAAGAGCATATAATAGTATAGAATCGGCTGTTTCCTTCCCAATCCCCTTAACAGACAACAGCGCTTCTCTTGGGTGGGAAAGCTTCTTAAGGTTTCTTATACAGCAATCGAGGTGTTCACATGTAAATATAGCTAAGTTTTTCAGATAGCCTGCTTTCTGGTTCATGAATCCGGCCGGTTTGATGAGGGATTTGATATTCTCTATGTCTGTGTTATATAGGGCTTGAGGAGTGTCAAGATTTTGACATATTAAGTTCTGAAGTGCTTTATATGCTGATGTCCATGTTGTATTTTGTGTAAGAATTGCTCCTATAGCAATATGAAATGGAGTTTCTCCCGGCCACCAAGCTTTTTGCGCTCCGTACATTTGCTTTAGCTGTTTATATATGTGCATAAATCTATTCATAGTAGTGATATTATAAATATCGTGCAGCGTTATTTCAAGGAAGGGAGGGGTAGTATATGGCAGAAGAGAAGAAAAAGCTACCTTATGTACTAGAAAAGAAAAATGGGTGGGAGGTTATTACCTCCGATGAGAGAGAGAAAGCTTATCAATTATCTGACAAGTACATTTCATTTATGAGCAAGGTAAAAACAGAGAGGGAGTTTGTGAAGGAATCAATTCGTATTCTTGAAGAAGAGGGCTTCGTCTCTATTGACAAAAAAGAATCCTTAAAGCCCGGTGATAAGGTTTACTGGAACTTCAGGAATAAGTTTTTGACTGCTGCCGTAGTGGGGAAGGATCCTGTATCCAAGGGTGTGAATATTGTTGCATCTCATGTTGATGTACCACATATTGATATTAAGCCGTATCCTATTTATGAAGACAGTGAGCTTGCATACATCAATAGTCACTACTATGGTGGAATTAAGAAATTTACATGGCCTGCTATTCCACTGGCACTTCATGGTGTTGTTGTCAAATCTGATGGTGAAGTTGTAGAAGTTGTTATAGGTGAAGACGAAAGTGATCCTGTGTTAACCATTACAGATATTGCCATTCATATAGCCCGTAAGATTCAGTTGGGTAAGAATATTAGCGAGGCTGTTCCTGGTGAAAATCTTGATCCACTGGTTGGTAGTGTGCCTGATACAGAACTCGATGAAAAGGAGAAGGACAAGGTTAAGAAGTATATTCTTAAGCTTCTTTACAACAAATACGGTATTACAGAAGAGGATCTTGTGGGTGCAGAACTTCAGCTTGTTCCTGCTTGGTCTGCCCGTTATGTAGGTCTTGATAAAGGTGCTATTGGTGCCTTTGGTCATGATGATCGTGTTTGCGGTTATACATCTCTTGCGGCTCTTCTTGATATTGAAGGTGTACCTCAGAGAACAGCAATAGCTATGTTCTTCGATAAAGAGGAGATTGGTAGCGTTGGTAACACATCTTCTGCAAGTTACTTTGTTGATAGAACTTTGGCAGATCTTCTTTATCTGACAGGGGAATCCACTGATGCACGTACACTTATGCTAGCATGGGACAGTACTGCGGTACTTTCTGCAGATGTTGATGCTGCGTATGATCCTCTGTGGAAAGGGGCATATGATCCTTCTAACTCCCCATATTTGGGGTACGGTGTTACTTTAACGAAATATACAGGTTCTGGTGGTAAGTATCATGCTAATGATGCCCATGCGGAGTTTTATGCAAAGATGAAGAAGCTCTTTAAAGATAACAGTGTTGTGTGGCAGACTGGAGAACTTGGGAAAGTTGATGAAGGTGGAGGTGGCACTGTTGCCGGTGACTTCGCCAATAGAGGTGCCGATGTTGTAGATATAGGTCCTGCCGTTCTCGGATTGCATACACCATTTGAAGTTGTTTCTGTTATCGATACCTATTATTCCTATAAGGCATTCAAAGTCTTTTACGAGAAGTATACAAAGTAAGTTGCATAAACTGGTATATATAGGGGGCGGGCATGTGTCCGCCCCTTAACTTTTGGAGTAGAATGTAAAAGGAGGTGATGTATATGTCTAAAAAGATATTATTCGTCATATTAGATGGAGTAGGAGATCGGGTGCTAAACGGTAGAACCCCTCTGGAAGTAGCAGTTAAACCTAACATGGATTTCATTGCAAAAAATGGTGTTCAAGGTATTGTAGATGTTATATCACCCGGTGTTATTCCGGGATCAGATACAGCCCATCTTAGTCTGATGGGATATGATCCGTATAAATCTTATACAGGTCGTGGTCCATTGGAAGCCATGGGGGCAGGTATAGAGGTAAAGCCTGGCGATATTGGTTTTAGGGTAAATTTTGCTACGGTGGATGAGAATTGGATTATTAAAGATAGAAGAGCTGGCCGTATAAAAGATGCCCGTCCACTTGCTGAGGCTTTGGATGGCATGGAAATAGATGGAGTGAAAATTATTTTAAAGGCAACGGTTGAGCATAGGGGGGCTCTTGTGCTCCGTGGTGAAGGCCTTTCTGACAAAATTACAGATGCCGATCCCCACGAGGTAGGTAAGCCTGTTTTGGAAGTTAAACCCTTAGATGATACACCTGAAGCTAAACGTACTGCAGAGATTGTCAATAAATTTATTAGAAAATCCTATGAGATTTTGAAAGATCATCCCCTAAATAAAGAAAGGGAAAAACAAGGATTACCTCCTGCCAACATAGTACTTCCTCGAGGGCCAGGTAAGGTTCCACATCTCCAATCTTTTGAAGATAAATGGGGTATCAAGGGGATCTTTATTGCAGGGGTAGCTCTATTGAAAGGACTTGGCCGTTTTGCAGGTCTTCCAGCTCCTGACCTTGAGGGTGCTACTGGTGGCTACGATACTAATCCGATGGTAAAGATAGAGCGTGCATTAAAATTCCTTTATGAAGAAGATGGTGATATTGCGTTTATCAACTTTAAGGCAACAGATGTAGCTGGCCATGATATGAACTTTGAGAAGAAAGTGGAAATGATAGAGAAGGCCGATAAAATGTTTGAAATGGTGCTTGATAAGAAAGACCTTGTTATAGCAATTACAGGAGATCATAGCACACCTGTTACCAAAGGAGATCACTCTGGTGATCCTGTACCACTGGTTCTTTATGCTCCCAATATCCGTACAGATGGTACTCTTCACTTTTCCGAGAGAGAAGCGGCTATGGGAGGACTTGGTCGTATAAGGGGATTTGATATAATGCCTATGCTAATGGATCTTTCTGACAAAGCTCACAAATTTGGAGCGTAAATATTTGAAATAAGGGGGGAACTGCTGTGAGTAAGTTTCTGAAGGTGCTGGCTATTTTCACACTGATAGGAGTCATTATTTTATCGGCGCTGATTGGAATGGAATATTATAAAGCCAAAGTTAGCAAGCAGCTCCCCCAGATTTATATTAAGCAGATAACCATTAGTGCAGGAACCCCCTACGCATTTACGCGTAGGGGGCTTTATTATAAAATTTACCCTCCCGAGATTATAGATGGTGTTTTATATATGCGTATTGATGATATGCCTATTGTGTTTGGAGGTTATGGAAATGTTAGCTATGGTGTAATGCTTGACAATCCTAGAGACATTATTCTTTCTGTTGCTGGCAAGAAATTAATGTTCCAAGAGGACAGTAAAAATGTCGTACTGTCGTTTGGTTCTACTTATCTGCTTCACAAGGTCCTGTGCAAGAATTATGTATGCATGGCTCCTGTCAGGGAAGTAGCCGAAATATTGGGGCGTAAGGTTGATATGTACCAGAACGGTAAGGTGCTTGTTATTCATAATGAATAGTTAGTTAGGGTTTCATATATAGCCTTGTCATACATATATGTACGTCTAAAAGCCTTTAGTGCGAGCTGTTTTCTTATTTCTATTGGTATCTCTTTGTTTTGTTGGATATATTTCACAATAACCTCGTAGTCAGAAGGGTCTATAAGAACAATAACGTCTTGGTAGTTTTTAGCAGCAGCCCTGATAAGGGATACTCCACCAATATCAATGTACTCAAGCAACCTATCTTCAGGAATCTTCTCTTCAGACATTTTTTCAAACGGGTATAAATTTACAACCACGATGTCTATTGGTTGACCACCTATGGCTTCAAGATCTTTCATATCTCCTGGCAGATGCCTTCGTGCCAATATTCCGCCAAATACCTTAGGGTGAAGTGTCTTCACTCTACCTCCCATAATCTCCGGAAATCCTGTGTAGCTACTTATAGGCAATACTGGTATGTTGTTTTGGCACAATAGCTCTGCTGTTCCTCCCGTGGAAATGATTTTTATGCCATGTGTATGAAGAACTTTAGCAAATGGAACAATCCCTGATTTGTTAGATACAGATAACAAAGCTGTGTGGTACATATCCTTTCCCCCTTTCATAGTTTGTATAATGATAACAAGAAAGGTGCTGTGGAGGGGAGAGATGTGTTAAAACATAATATGCTTTCTGAGATTGTTGATGCGATGGTACCATACATTGAACCTGATATTGTTGAGGAAAGTGTCAAGACTATTCTTGAAAAGAATGGATATATGCTGAAGCATGCCCTTCACGATGACGGCTTAGTTTTTCCTAGTGGAATATATCATATTTATTATGAAGATGAAAGACAATATGATTGGGAGCATGTTATCAGTAAACTTTTTAGTATCTATGGAATGTCTCACGAATTATACGATGATTTAGCAGCGAAGCTTACCGTTCTCCGAACATTAACTCATACCTTGTCTGTTCTCGCTGCAGCATCTACTGATAGAGGAGGTATAAAGAAAGTTATAGATGTTATTACATCTGAGACACAACTGACAGATTTAATACTTGCTGTATACGATGAAAAAGTTCATCGCATATACGCTCCGGATTATGTGAGCGAGGAAAAACTTAACGATATTGTTGAGAGAAGTATATATAAACCATTTACTAAGGAGCGTCTTAACGGGCATTATATATATCCTCATACATATACTACTGACAACGGTATATTCTTTATAGGATTTCTTGCTGAAAAGGATATACATGTGAGAGTTGAACCTGAGCTTTTAGCTCTTCTTCTTTATATTCTTATTCCTTTTCTTCGCTCTGTATACTTGTCTGAGATTGCATTTTACGATGCGCTAACCAATGTATTAACTCGAGGGAAACTTATGGAATCTTTATCAATGCTTTGGGATTTGTCAAAGTATACGGATTCTTCGGTTGGTGTGCTGATGTGTGATATAGACCATTTTAAGCATGTTAATGATACATATGGCCATGATGTTGGGGATATTGTTTTGAAGGAAATAGCCTTGCGTATCAAAAAAGCCGCTCCTAAAGGTGCCATTATCGGACGCTATGGTGGAGAAGAGTTTGTGGTAGCCTTTCATGCTGGCAGTAGAGAACAGGTAAGAAAGTATGCAGAGGCTA
>JAADFF010000060.1 GCA_013153035.1 Dictyoglomota bacterium
AAGAATGTAGTGCTTGATATCTACTATGCCATGAGTTTTGTAGCCCAAGATTATGGGTATCATGATAGATCAATGTCTTATGTAAAGAAGATGAAAGAAATCATGGATGCCATAGGATGGGACAGGATTCCCTACGACTTGAAGATGAAATATTACCATGCCAAGGCGTATAACCTTATGTTAGAGGGTTATCTTTTAGAGGCTGAGCATACACTAGAGCAATGGAAGGAGAGTATAGGATTTTATGGTGAAGGGTATCTAAAGAGCAAAGTTGTAAGGGATGGTATCAAAATAATGAGGGGGGAACTTGAACCTGAAGAAAAATCTCCTCCTATTCACATATATAGGTATTATCTATCTAGGAATATGCCTGAAGTTGGTATAGATCATCTAAAGAGAACATTACAGATTTCAGCTAAAATAGGTAATCTTCTTGAGATGGCTCAGGCCAAAGAGTTTATGGCTTACTTTTATGAGATGCTTGGTGATATACCATCTATGAGGGAGCATTTATACGATGCCATGGCTATGTACTATGTTCTTGAGTCTGCCCGTATCTCTCATATACAGGAAAAACTTGATATATCCTTTGGTGAGATACCCCACGATATATTTGATGTATATGTCAATCGTATGATGCTTACCTATCTGTTTTCAGAGATAGCCCTTGAGAATACCATTGAAGATGTGATGATTAGTATCCTTGCTCGTATTATTATTCCGGCTACCGGTATGTGGATGTTACTTCAGTGGCAAGATTTCACGGACTTTGTTGGAGTTGATATTACCCGTGGAATAACTCATAAATTTAGTGATTTTTATATATCTCCATCAGATATTCCTGATAATGTGCCGTATAAAGTTAATAAATCACCGTCATATGTGTATGTAGTATCCCAAGTAAAAGATGCCAAGCTTATCATATATGCAGAAAATCGTTATGTGGAGGGCGTTTTTTCAGAAGATACTATCACAAGTTTGAAGGTATACGCTGATAATGTTATAGGATTGCTCCTTAAGATGAAAGTCAGTGAGCGTGCAATTGTCGATAGTCTTACAGGTTTATATTCCCGCTGGTATATTCTTGGCATGCTGAGGAAAGAGATTAGCAGATATCTACGCAACAAGAGTCCACTATCACTTTTGTTTATAGATATTGATGATTTTAAGCGTATTAACGATACGTATGGACATGATGTGGGTGATAGTGTACTTGCTAAAGTGGGGCAAGTTATTAAAGACAGTATACGCATCGTTGATATGGCCGGTAGATACGGTGGCGAAGAGTTTATTGTTATCCTTCCAGATACAGACGAAGAGGGGGCTTTTCTTGTTGCAGAACGTATAAGGAGGGAAATTCTCAGGAATATCGATCATGACATCGTACTTTCTGTTTCTATTGGTGTGGCGACACTAAAAGATGGAGAGGTGATTGGAGATAGAGAGCTTATTAGAAGAGCAGATATGGCTATGTATATGGCTAAGCGTATGGGTAAGAATTGTACGGTAGTGTGGAATTCTAGTGACCTGGTAGAATAATTATATGGGGGCTGTTATGCGAGATATTTCACTAGCTCTTATAGAAAAAGGCTTATCTGAAAAGATAGAACCTTATTTGTCTGTTGGAATTTCTCCTATTCTTATTATTGTTCGCAGTTTTTTCAAAGATGAAGAGTGGGTAGATTATGTTACATATATTCTTGATGTTGCGACTATCAAAGATGATTTTCAAAAGGCTTTATCTCGCTACTTCGATGTTATATATGTTGATACTACTAGCGGTGTGGACTTGTTTGCTATTGTATTACCTAAGTTTGGAGCTGATGTCAGTGATACTGAGTCACTGAAAGATCATGTAGAGGTTGTGGAAAATGGACTCATAGATGTTTTTCTCAGTGATACGTATATAGGTAGAATCCAAAGACAGATAAATGTTTTCAGAAATCCATTTCGTACTTTTATAGAGTTTGCCGTTGGATATGCTTTCCTACGTTCTGCCGACACTGACGATATTGTTGAAGCGGTGAAGTTGGCTCTTGGTAGAGCTGACATGCGTAGGCGCGTAAAGATAGATGAGTTAAGTCGCGAACTATATCATATTTTGGATACTGGTAGTGTGTATACCTACTTTCAACCCATTATTGATGTGAAGGAGAAGAAGGTGTATGCTCATGAGGCATTGGTAAGAGGACCGGAAGGTTCTCTTCTAAGGAGTCCTGCTCTCTTATTTAAAATAGCTCATTATAACGGTATGGAAATGGATCTTGACCGTATTGTTAGGCGCAAACATATAGAGACATTTAAGAAGTATGTCAAGGAGAAAAAAAATGCCCTCTTGTCTATTAATCTTGGCCCTTTTACACCAATGTTTATGGATGATATAGAGAAAGATCTAAAATATGCCGGTATACCCAAGGAAAGTATCATTTGGGAAGTATCTGAAAATACATATATCGATGATTTTACAGCATTTGCCCGTGTTATAGATCTTCTTGTGTCAGAAGGTTATCAAGTGGCTGTTGATGATTTTGGTGCCGGAGCTACAACATTTAAATTGATATTCTCTATTAATACTCAAATTGTTAAGATAGATCGCAGTTTTATAGAGAATGTTAACCAAGATAGTGCGAAGCAGATGTTTTTGGAAAGATTGATAGGTTGTTTTTATCAACCTGACACCTTGCTATTAATAGAGGGGGTAGAGACAGAAGAGGAGTTTCATGCTCTTCTTAATATTGGTTATCGTTACTATCAGGGCTACTATATGTTTCGACCTGCTCCTGAATTAATAGACGATGAAGAAGTTAAGGCTCTATTGAAGGATGTTGAGTATGACATTCTTAGTATGAAATTTTCTGATTATTTCCGTTCATAGGTTATTTCTTCTTAATCTTCGCCACAGGTATTTTGACTTTGAATGGTGGTCTAGTCCACTTGTCGGGTTTTAAGTTACCGTCTACCAACCTGAGTACACATGTATTGATCTTTTCACGGGGCTTATATGTATACCATCCCGCCAGTTTAAACACGCTACCGGGATGTGCCTCTTTGGCTATATAGATGGCATATGAAGATGCCTTTCGTATGGTTTCTTCTAATTGTTTCTTCTCTTTTTCAAAGTTTCTTAATTTGTCTCTTGCAGAATTTATCTTACTCATGAGAAGTTGTTTCATATTTGGGCTGTTTGTTTTCTTGAGGTTTTCGATAGCCTTTTCTATAGAGGAACTCCACTGTTCCATTTGTTCTTTGATTGTTTGAAGTTTCTCTTTTAGGTCCTCAATGTACCCTGCATGGACTTCAGTGCGTGTACCGTGCATATTACCAACAATGGGTGCATATATGTATTTTCGTGCCATAAGGTTGCCCCCCACGGCTATTGCACGGGTATTAACGGCTATGATGTTTTCTCCGGAGAGTATATCGCTGTGTCTAAATCCTCCATTTGAATACACACTGCCGCCGGCCTCTACCGTCATTTCTATGAATTCTCGTGCATATACAAAACCACCGGCTTTAATATAGCCATCTTTATCTCCTGTGGCTATTCCCTCTATGTACACATTCCCTCCGGCAATAATGTAACCATTGTCAAGTGTGCCCCTGATAATAACATTCCCTTTTGCCTCTATGGAAAAGCCCGGTAGCACGCTGCCCCGCACCTCTACATGTTTCACATTTTTAATGTTGCCTACTTCATAATCGAGGTCACCATCTACGATATATACCTCTTCTACCTTATACTTCCCTTCTTCTTTGGTAAGAATGCCACTGGTTGTTGCTATAACCTTGTTGCCTTCTACTTTTAATCCTTCGCCGATAACAGACTGAAGTTCTATGTCCTTGCCGGGTATGGGTGGTATTTCCCTGTCAAATATATCTCTACCAGGTTTACCCTTTGTGGGTGGAATTTTTTCTATCACGATGTCACCTTCGTCCACATATATGAGGCTACTGATTTCGTGCCAGTCTATTTTGCCTTTTTTCAAGGATGGTACAACTTTTTTTTCTTCTGGAATTACCCTAATATATGCATTTTTGCCATGAATGGGGGGTATGCCTCTTGCTACAACTTGGGGTATACCGGGCTTCTGAATGGCTGTCTGTATAGCAGATTTATCTATGTATTTGGGACTTACATGGTGCTTAGATATAAGCTCGTTGTATATGTCGTCTACTGTCATATCCGTGCCATTACCTATCGCCGGATAGTACACAATACGGCCAATGAGACCGTCGGGAGAAGTGATAAGTTCAAAGTACCCATTGCTGTTTATGATTTCATCGCTAATTTTTATCCATTTACCCTGGTGCTTGTTGATATTCTTAATAAGAATATTATCTATCTTGGGAAGGTGCAGTTTAGACAGTAGGGATGATAGTTTGTTGGGTTCTATTGTGTTGTGTAATTTGATAAAAGTGCCACGAGGTTCTGTTTTTATAGATACGCGACCGACTCTAACGACTTTGATGCTATCTCCAGACAAGATGTTCACCTCCCCCTCCTTATCATTATAAACCCTTGTGTAAATAAGTACTTGTGAGATTGTTGTCAGTATGTTTTATGAATGTTTTGATGTGATTTCTGGTATTTATATATTGCCCGAGGTAAAAAACCGAGGGAAGGAGGTGGTGTACCATGGTGAAGAAACTCACTCGTCAGGAGAAGGAGCAGATGTACACCGATCTCCAGGAGAAGTTCAACGTCTTGTTGGCTAAGGCTGAGGGCCTGAGGGACCAGATTAGGGGTATCGACGCTGCCATTGTGCAGTGGGGTGCCACGCTGAATACCCTAAAGACTTTGAAGTCTATGGGTAGCGGTAAAGTGGTGCACATACCCGTTGGTCCCGATATCAAGGTCAAAGTCAAACTGGAGGAGATTGACACTGTCATCATGAACGTGGGCTCTGACATTTATGCAGAGTTCTCCTATGAGGATGTCGAGAAAAAGATCGAAGAACAGGTAGCTCTCTTAAGGGCTTTGAGGGACTCCCTTGTCACGGAGCTTGAGAGTACTGTTCAGGAACTCAAGGAGATTCTGCCTAAGGTGAGGGAGACAGGCCCAACGGAAGAGGAGTGATTCGCCATGGTACGGAAGGAGTGGGAATGGTATCAGAAGATACTAGAAGGAGCCCGCTCCTTCTATCTGGACCTGGGCGGCATACTCGTGGAGGTAGACAGACAAACTGCCGAAGAACACCTCCGCCAAAGGCTCAGGGAAGATGCCACCTCCGAGGAAGGGAGCACCGAGTAGGTGCTCCCTTCTCTTTTTGCCAGTTTCCTACACATCGGATAGTTCATAATGTTAGGCTCGGTGAGCGATATAATTTTTGTATAAGCTTGTATTCTTAAGGGTTACTTCTGCTGATAAGGTGCTGTAGGAGGTGGGTGATGTGAAAAAACTAATGAATCTCATGATTATTTTAGCTATTGTAGCCTCATTGTTTGCAGTATACATGTTCTACAAGTCTTATGTTATCTTCCAGTCTGTCCAGACGATTGAAAATGTATCAGGTTTTAATAACAGCCTAACAAGGGTTGTCTTGTATGCTACAGAATATGCTATTGCCAAAGATGAAGCCATAAAGTCGCTGTATGAGAAAAGGCTTGGTGAGTTTAACCAATATACTCAGAATATGAATGTGCCTAAATCCATGGAGGAAGACGCAAAACGTGTTATTGGAGAAGTAAGAGAACTTGAAAAATTGTTTAATAACGATGCCACAGATATCCACGATATCAACGCGAAAGTCGAAGCCATTTTGGATGATTTACATGATATTGAAGTAAAAGCCATTGAAACTACTCGCTCATCTATTCTTACACTTCTTGTTATATCCATTGTCTTGGGTGTTATCATGATGCTTTCCCTCTTGTATGCCATGTATCTCACAAAATCTGTTCTCGATGCTGTTTATAAACTTGAGAAACTTGCCAATGAGATGGAAAAAGGCAAACTCAGTATTAATGTCGATGTTAGGGGGCAAACAGAGGTTGGAAAAGCCCTTATACGCTTGATGGAGGTTATTGATGGTAAGCTTGTACCACTTGTTAGTAGTGTTGTGGAGAGCACAAGGCAACTAGATACCCTTATTGATAACCTTGACAAGTCCTCCGATGTTATGGCGGATACTGTTTCCGAATTTCGCATGCAGGCGGAGCAAATTGCCGCTCAGTCTGATGACATCCGCGATGCCATAGATAGTGCTCTTGCCTCTGTCTCTGAGGTTCTTGGTGGAACAGAAAGTGTGGCCAACGCCGCTGTGGAACTTTCTCAAGTGGCAGAGATGCTTAACCAAATAGTAGAAGAGGGTAAACGTAGCATGATGGCACTTGATGAGGCAATGGGTAGAGTTGTCTCCAGTACTGGTAGTGCTACAGAGCGTATTAAGGAACTGGAAAAGTGGACAGAGCGTATCAATGAAATAGTAAAAACTGTTGGTGATATTGCCGAACAGACTAACCTACTGGCCCTCAATGCCGCCATTGAGGCTGCCCGTGCTGGCGAGGCAGGGAAGGGCTTTGCCGTTGTTGCCGAAGAGATTAGAAAACTGGCAGAAGGTAGTAGGCAGGCAGCCGATGAGATAGCTGATGTGCTGAAAACCGTTGCCTCTAACATAAAGAAGGCTACTCAGGAGATGGAGATCGTATCAAAAGCTGTGGAAGTGTCAGGTCAGGCAGAAGATGCCATGAACGGAGTGCTCTCTAAAATTGCAGAAGGGGCTATAGATGTTAGCGAGGGAGCCGAGTCTATGGCTGCCCTTGCCGAAGAGCAGACAGCCGCCGCCCAGAATATCTCTAGCGAGCTTGATAATGTGCGTCAACTTGCCCACAGCTTTACATCAAGCGTTGAAACCATATCCAGTGGTGTCAGGTCTATAAGTGAGATAGCAGAGAAAATCAAGGATATATCCGACAAACTGGCATATCTCTCCGACGACCTCAGGCAAAAGGTAGAGTTCTTTAAAGTGTAGGGTCTGTTTTGTATTAATGATATATGAATGAAGTAGTTGAGTATATGATGAATGGTTGGGTTGATAAATATAAGGAGGAGAAAATATGATAGATTTTTCTGTGTTTACTTATCGCTTGGTAGATCCTATAAAAGAAATAAGGTTGCGGATAATAAGACAGACAATAAGGTATTACGTTTCTTATTACTATGAGCATAGTAATCCATTAAAAAAAATGGATGCTATCAAAGGTTTGTTTGTTATATACGCCGAAAGTAAAGATGTTGTTGTAAAGAAAAAACTAAAAATTGAGAATGTAGGAAAATTACCGGATGTATATAACTTTCTACAACTATTTTGGATATTGATTCCGATTTTTATTGGAATAGGCTGGTGGTGGGCAAAAGACTTAGGTGTAATCGTGTTTATGTT
>JAADFF010000041.1 GCA_013153035.1 Dictyoglomota bacterium
GTGCACAGCAGGAGGCATTCAGATGTGTAAAATGTCCTGAAGAGTATGCCCCCTGTATTAAGGGTTGTCCTGTTCACATCAAGATACCTCTGTTTATCAAGCAGGTTGAGGAGGGCAACATCAAAGAGGCCCTTCGTATCATATGGATGAACAACACACTCCCGGCTATAACCGGTCGTGTATGTCCTCAGGAGGACCAGTGTGAAAAAGACTGTGTTATGGGTAAGATTGGCGATAAGATCAACATCGGTAAGCTTGAGAGATTTGTTGCCGACTATGCCCGCAAGACCGGTATAGAGGAAGAGCTTCTTGAAGAGATGATACAGAGCATAGAAAAGAAGGACCAGAAGGTTGCCATTATTGGTAGTGGTCCTGCCGGTCTTACAGCTGCATCTGAGCTTGCCAAGAAGGGTTATCAGGTTACTGTATTTGAGGCACTTCACGAAGTGGGTGGTGTTCTTGTCTACGGTATTCCTGAGTTCCGTTTGCCCAACGACCTTGTTGAGCATGAGGTGGAGAAGCTGAAGAGAATGGGTGTTGAGTTTAAGCTCAACTATGTAGTCGGTCGTACTGTTACCATTCCTGAGCTTATGGAGGAGTACGATGCCGTGTTTATAGCAAGTGGTGCCGGTACTCCAAGGCTGCTGAATATACCCGGTGTCAACCTTGGTGGTGTCTACACTGCCAATGAGTTCCTGACCCGTGTCAACCTTATGAAGGCCTACAAGTTCCCAGAATACGATACCCCTGTTCATGTAGGTAAGAAGGTTGTTATTATCGGTGCTGGTAATACAGCCATGGATGCAGCCAGAACAGCCAGAAGACTGGGTGCCGATGTGTATATTACATATCGTCGTGGTGAAGAGGATATCTCTGCAAGAGAAGAAGAGGTACATCACGCCAGAGAAGAGGGTATCCACTTTGAGCTTCTCCTTAACCCTGTTGAGTTTATTGGTGATGAAAAAGGTCGTGTTGTCAAGGTGAAGTTTGAGAAGATGGAGGCCCTTGATGAGAGAGACTCCCGCGGTAAGAGAAAGATTCGCGGTACCGGTGAGTATGTAGAGCTTGAGGCCGATACTGTCGTTATTGCCATTGGTAAGACAGCCGGTAAGATTATCTTCCAGACAACACCTGGCCTAGAAGTTGATAAGAGGGGCACCATCGTTGTTGATGAGAACCTCATGACATCCATTCCCGGTGTCTTTGCCGGTGGAGACGCTATTCGCGGTGAGGCAACTGTTATATTGGCAATGGGTGATGGTAGAAAAGCAGCCCTTGCCATTGACGAGTATCTCCAGAACAAACAGTAAACATTATCTCTGTATAAATATTAAGGGCTCCCGATAGGGAGCCCTTTTTTATTAGTTAGTCTTTCATAATCTGGTTTTGAATAAGGTTTCTGTAGATGTCACAGCTGTTTATAAGCTCTTCATGTGTTCCCTCTGCCACAACTTTACCATTGTCTATTACGACTATACGCCCGGCTTTACGAATAGTGGATAATCTGTGTGAAACAATAATAACAGTGATACCCAGTGGCATAAGATTTGTAAATATTGTTTCCTCTGTTTCTGCATCTACTCCAGAAGTAGCCTCATCAAGTATAAGAATATCAGGTTTTCTAATGATTGCCCTTGCAATTGCTACTCTCTGTCTTTGTCCATCGGATAGATTGCTTCCCTTTTCCCCTGCAAGGGTATCGTAGCCTTGAGGAAGCTCTTTGATAAATTTATCTACACATGCCATTTGTGTTGCCTTCATAAATTCTTCTTCAGAGAAGTTGTCTCCCAGTAGGATATTGTCCCTAATGCTCATATTAAATAATGGGTCTGTGCTCCTAACTAAAATAACCCGCTGCCTCAGGTTGCGTAGTAAATATTCTTTAATAGAGTTTTCGTTTATAAAAATATCTCCTTTCTGTGGCTCAATAAACCTTGGTAACAGTTTAAATAACGTGCTTTTTCCACTTCCGCTACCACCAACGACGCTGATGATTTCTCCGTATTGTATCTTGAAGTTTATATCTTGCAGTATGGGCTTTTCTTTGTATGCAAACATAACATCTTTGTAGTTTACATAATTGATTTTCGTTAATGGGTAGATGCCATCTTTTTCCTCTGGAAGATTGTATACTTCTTCAACTCTTTTAAGTATCTCGGTACTTTTTTGTAGAGAGACGATAAAACTACCTAACATCTTTACAGGACTGTATAACCAATTAAGATAAGAATAGAAGGCTACCAAGGTTCCCAGTGTGATAGTGCCTTTTGCTATCAGAAGACCTCCTGCACCTATAACTATAACAGGGGTCAGGCTCAGTATAAGCATCATGCCTTGGTCTTCGAGTGTGGCAAATAGAGCCATCTTATTGCTGACATGTAGCCAGCTATGGGCTATATCACTGAGTTTTTCTGTAAAGAAATGCTCTTTGTTTAGTCCTTTTATAACATAAATAGCATCAAGTTTTTCTTTTATATTGCTTGTCATCTCCGCATATTTTTCTCTTTCTAATTTCGTGGCTTTCATGAGTGGAGAGGCAAAGACTATCTGTATAAGTGCTATGACAGGAATGATAAGTATAGATATAAGAGTGAGTTGCCAGCTAAGGTATAGTAGGACGCCTATGACAATAATAATAGCCAAAACATTGAGTATGAGCACAGACCATGCTATAGACATTACCTTTGTAAGGTGTGGAGTATCATATAGGAGCCTTGAGAGTAGGTCTCCTGATTTTTCTTCAACTACATAGACAGGCAGTCTTGTTATTTTTGCAAATAGCTTTTTCTGTTCATCTATTGTTGCTATATTTGCAACTCTTGCATAGGCGTAATTTATAAGGGTATTCATAATAGCCTCTGCAAGTGCCAAACCAATGAGAATGAGGGCATAGGTAAGAAGGATTCTCATTGGCTTGTTTGCCACGATATTGTCAATAAATTGTTTAATAACCAGTGGCCGGGCTACAGAGAATATTAATACAAAAGGAGACAGTAAGAAAGGTATTTTCTGATATCTTATATACCTCCAAGCGTATTTGAGAAGTGAGGTTATAGATGTATTGCCTTTAGCCATTTTGTAGCTCACCTTCCTTTTAGCAAGTGCTTTTTCTCTATTAAGATTTTTGTGATATTAGATGTTTTAGTTGTAAGATATTGTTGTTATTCACCTCCCTATTCCATTAATGATATAAAAAGTATAACATGATGAAGTTGAAATCAGTAAGTAAACTTTAAAGAAGTTAATCATTTACATTGTGATACTATTATCTAAATGCCACTTTCTCTGAGGTTAATATCAGAAAAGTGATTTTCTTTTTACTAATATTCTTTAAGGTAAATACAGCATTGTTTAACTTGAATACGAAGAGAATAAGAAGATGAGACTATTGTATACGCTAATAAGAATATGTGTCTATAATGTTTCCGCTATTGTCGTATAATGTGCCAGTATCTCCGCTGTCTTTCCATATGCCATCGGGATTATTTGAGTTGCAAGCAGCATTCCAATCTGCTTGTCTCCACCAGCCTATAGGTCTATAAACTCTAGGGTAGCTAGGGATTGACATCGAGGAAAAAGCAGGAAGGACAGTATTTTTGCGGAAGATGAAGCTGGCTCCTTGGGAATTGCTTATTTTCCAGCGGTTTAAACTTACATCGTTTTCACTGTAGTTTCGTATTGTGATATATTCGTCTTTACATGGTCCCTGATATGCGATATGAGATATGTATACAGGAACCTTTTTAAGTAATCCAACCCAGAAATTGTACGAAGTTAGAGTATATTCCTGATCGTTTATCTTGTGATATGCCACTTTGCATATGTTTTCTGGATCGCTAATATCCAGTGTTCCTGTTAGCATTTCGAATGGTTTACCAGAGTAGGGGCAAAGGGGAATATTTCCTATTTCTTTTTCTATATAGCTAACCCATTGATTTTCTTCGGGCTTAGGGTATTTGGCTTCTATTTCTTTTTGTATTGCTTTAAGGTTGGCTAATCTGACAGTTTTTTTACTGGCACTTATAGCATCGGTATAGAGAGGTATGGCTACAGCAATAAATATGCCAAGTATGATGATAACAACCACCAATTCTATTAATGTGAAGCCCCGCTCATATTTCTTCATGTTTTCATGATACACCAATTTATGGGAATTATTCTAATTTATTATATTCTAAGGGTAGGTATAGGTATCTATTATGTCGCCATTGGCATTTTTCAACACAGCAGTATCTCCTGTGTCGTTCCAAATACCACCGGTGCAACCTCTGTTCCAATGCCCTATATCTTGAAATTTGGGGCTACTGGGTACTTCTATCTGTGAAAAGGGGGCAATTATAGTGTTGTTTGAGAATGTAAATGTATATCTATAGCTCCCAAGAGTATCACTAAGGGTCCAGCCACCTATATTTATGGATTGGCTTCCATAATTTTCTATAATTACTGATTCATCTGAACAACCATGCCTGTAGTTAATCGTTTTAATGATAACAGGAGTTCTTTCATACCATCCGGCTATGAAATGATAGGAGGTAAGTATATATTTCATGTCATCTATTTTGTGGTAGGCAACTTTGCATATATTCTCAGGATTTGTAACATCCAGTGTACCTGTCAGCATTTGAAATGGTTGTCCAGTGTAAGGACACACAGGTGTATTTCCTATGTCGCTTTCAATATAGCTTTGCCATGTGTCCTCTGCTGGTTTAGGATGTTTAACCTCTATGATCTTCTGAATGCTCTTGAGGTTGGCAAGTCTGGTAGTACTTTTTCCTTGTTCTATAGCATCTGCGTATAGAGGGATGGCAATAGCAATAAGTATACCTAAGATGATAATAACGACAAGCAACTCTATTAAAGTAAAACCATTTTTTCTGCCTTCCATATTTTTATAATATCATCCCATGTTTTAGATATGTTATAATCAGCCTTGGTGATGCTATGTGAACTTTATATATGCTTTGTTAAACAATATCAAGGTGAGCTTTCATGAGAGGGTAATCCTTGATGGTGTGACACTGCGTATAAATGCAGGTGATAAGATAGCGTTGCTTGGCCCTTCTGGTGAGGGTAAATCAACACTGCTCAGGGTTCTTATGGGACTTGTGGAACCCCTCTCAGGTAGCGTGATTATCAACGACATGCCACTTCGAAGTATCCTTAATGAGTGGAGAGGTATATCGTTTATGTTATCCCAAAGAAGTCATCTATTTCGGAGAAGTATTAGAGAAAATCTTCTCATGGCTAAGGAGGATGCCACCGAAGGGGATATCGAGTATGCTCTAAAATTTGTTGGTATGTGGGAGAGGGTGCTTCAGTGGGGCGGTATCGATAAGGTGGCATATGAAGACTTTCAGCCATCAGGTGGAGAAAAAAGCCGTTTACTGCTTGCCCGTGGAGTGCTGAGAAATCCTCAGGTGCTTATCCTTGATGAGCCCCTAGAGGGGGTAGACAAAGAGTCTGAAAAGGAGGTCGTGGATAGGATAAAGGCATTTGCCAAAGATAAGACGCTGATTGTTGTGTCCCATCGTTTGTCTATTCTTGCTATGGCCGATATATTTGCCACATTGGAAAATGGCAAGATTACCAAGGTGGGTAAGCTTGAAGAACATGAAAAAGATAGTCTGCTGAAAAAGTATATATCTGCAGAGAAACAGATGACAGAGAAGTTTTGGCGATGAATAAATTTTTTCGCGATTATTTTTCTACGCTACAAGCGGCATGGAGATTTTTAACCACTGGGGAGAGAAAAGTCTTTGCCATAGGTGTGATTATATATATTTTTCATATTGCCATGTTATATGCCATACCTGTGGCATTTGGCTTGGTGGTGGATTCACTTCTTATGAGGTATGTTCACCTATATGTTGCCCTTCAAACATCAGATGTGGTTTTTGGTGGTGCTGTGTTTGTGCTGTTTACTGACCTTATGTATCGTGGTCGTATGAGAATGGTGGCATCGTATATAGAAAGATACCTTGTGGATTTACATCGTAGTGTCAAGTCTTCTGGTGAGGTTGTGGATAGTGCCTTTTCCAGTGGCCATGAATGTAGTTTGTCATTGTGGACATATTTTGGTTTTTCCTTTATGAGAATATCTATAGCTTTTCTTGTAATGCTGTTTGTTCTTTGGAAAGCACCATTGATAGGTATTGGTGCTTTACTATCTGGTGCTATATCACTGTTTGTTATGAGGCATACCTCTCACATGGGAGATATATCTAAATCCGTTCGTGAAAAAAGGGCTTATGCCGAAGGTATGGCAAGGGATATTCTTGTAGGTAGAGAGGATATACTCCTATTGGGTACAAACAGATATGTAAAGTGGTTCAGTAGTGGTGTAAAGGATTTTACAGAAAGTATGCTCGTGTTTGCAAGGGTGAGATTGCTATCTGCCCTTGAAAATAAGGTGGGCATGGTAATGGGTAGGGCTCTAATGTTTGTAGGCATGGTTCTTCTCTCACGTCCGGGCATGGCACTGATGTTTTACTGGCTTTCCCAAACGGCAACGAGTGCACTTGTTTCAATGGCAGAGGATATAGATTATTTTGCCGATATCGTAGGTGGCTGTCGTATGCTTATGGAGGTAGAAGACAATGCTTCTCCGTAAGATGATGAGGTTTATTCCACATGTTCTGCTTCTTTCTCTTTTGGCTATAACTGGTCAAATGCTGTGGGTACTTGGTTTTAAGAAGATGGAAGATGTACTTTCTCATCAGCTGAGCCGAGAGGGTATTGTTGCAGCTCTTATTATGGCTGGTATGCTTCTTGCTGGCGCTTTGATCTCTGAAATTGCAACGTATCTTTCTACCTATGTCAAGGCTATTATTATCCGATATCTTTCTCCAATGGTACTGATGAGTGCCGTGAAGAGTGGGAAAGGCCTGCCAGGTGAGATGGCATCGGTTTGTGTATCAGATGTTTATGAATTTGTCTCTGTGATTAACACAGAGGCCAGTTGGGGATTTGTGTATTTTGTACGTATTTTCTTTATTATCTTTGCCATGTGGAGCCTGTCTCATAAGGTGGCAATAGCTGCCGGGGTATATGCTCTCTTTACTATGCTTTATCTTGTATGGGAAACAGCTTGGTATACGAAGAAAGACTATGAAATAGACGATGAGAGAAGAAAGAAAAAAGAGTATCTGGCTGATACCCTTGACGGCAAAGAGGATATCCATCTACTAGGAATACTGGAAAAGGAAAGGCTAGGTATACGCCATATCGTGTATTCTCTTTTTGATAGATATAAAAGGCTTTTAATTCTTGATTTCTTTGTTGGCACACTTGTTAGCCATATTGCCTATCTTATGTTTGCCATATATGCTATCTATGTAGGGGCTTCTTCGATGTCTGCTGC
>JAADFF010000020.1 GCA_013153035.1 Dictyoglomota bacterium
TGATAAGCTAATAACCCAGAATCCCTTGTTTATAGATGCATTTAGAGAGATTAATAATATAGGTTCAGGAAATGCCGCATCCGCAGTAGCGGCAATGTTGGGACAGAAGGTGGATATTACTGTTCCGTCTGTTATTGTAGAAAAGATTCCCAATGTTATAGAAAAGATTGGTTCTCCAGATGAACCAGCGTTTGGTGTACAGCTAACATATAATGGTGATCTTGACGGTGTTATCCTTTTGATATTTAAAGAAGACACGGTTAAAACATTGGCAAAGCTACTAATGGGAATGGAAGTTGAAGAGATAGATGATATGACAATTTCCATGATTCAGGAGATAGGCAATATTGTTTCTGCCTCGTTCTTAAATGCTATAGCCACATTCTTTAATGTGCAAGTGTTGCCTTCGCCACCATCTGCTGCATACGATATGTTACAGGCCTTGTTAAACTTAGCGTTGGCTAGTATTGCTGCTGAGACAGACTATGCTTTGGTGGTGAAGACAGAATTTATTATAGGCAATGATGAAAATAATAAGGCCGAAGGCTGGATCGTCAATGTGCCTTCGCCAGAGAGTTTTATTAAATTGCTAAAACTAATGGGACTGCTGGGTGATGAGGATGTTGAATAGTAAGAATATCGTACATGTAGGTATTGGTCAAAGCTTCGTACTAAAGAAGAACGGTATATTAATGGCGATAGGTTTAGGTTCATGTGTGGGAGTGGGTATGTACGATCCTGTAGAGAAAATCGGTGGGATGGTACATATCTTGCTACCAGATTCTAAGGTTGGTAAACCTACAGATTTACCAGGTAAGTTTGCAGACAAAGGAGTGCCTCATCTCTTAGATATGATGCTAGAGGCAGGTGCCAAAAAGGAAAGGCTTATTGTAAAGATTGCTGGCGGTGCAAGCATGTTTAAGACATCTCAGTCGCCGATTATGGATATAGGTTCTCGAAATGTTGCAGCAGTAAAGAAGGTGCTTAAGGAGTTAGGGTTACCACTACATGGAGAGGCCGTCGGTGGTAATGAGGGTAAAACTTTTATATTAGATGTTGCCACCGGAAAATTCTATGTACGAACAGTTAGAGGAGGCCAAGTAGAAATATAGTGATATGAAAAAGACATTGTATTTTTGGGGACTTTTTATGCTACTTGGTAATATCTTCGTTCTACTTGCTTTTTTATATGGTAAGTTGACTGTCTATAAACTATCTGTTTATCTTTCTCTCAATGTGGCTATTTCTGCGGTGTTGGCCCGTATTATTGCAACTATTGTTGAGACTTATGAAGAGTATATGTATCAGAAAAAGTTAGCTGAGGTCGAGGCATATATAGAAAGATTGAAGAAAGAGAAGGAAGAGGAAGAGCAGAAAAAATGGGAAGCCATCAGTGTTGATGACATTGTTGAAGCTCTTACGACTTTAGGGAAAGAGCATATAGTGGAGGAAAAATGATATGGCTGTAGACAGAGAAGAGATGGTGCGAAAGTATCTGGAACTGGTGGAGAAAGTCGTAAGGAAGTTTTCGTATACAAGTTTGCCTCCCCGTATAGACGAGGACGATTTAAGGTCGGAGGCATTACTGGCTTTGCTGAAATCCATTGATACATATAACCCCAATAAGGGAGTTCCATTTGAGGTATATGCCTACCGTAATATGCGAAATGCCATTGTTGATTTCCTTAGAAAACAGGGCTATTTCAGTCGTGCCCAATATGATAAATACAAGGACATGGAAGAAAAATATATGCATGGAGAGATTACAGAAGCAGAGTTTGATTCTCTTGAGGGAGTTGCGGAGTTGTCTCTTGAGTCGTACCTAATGAGAGTTTATGAGGAGTTTCCATCTCGAAGCAATATAGAAGAGGAGATGGCACGAGAAGAGCTTATTAAGGTTGTTGCGGAAGCTATTAAAAGCGAATTGGATGAAAAGGAGCGCCTTATTATTACCCTGCGTTACTATGAAGGACTTGCGTTTAAGGAAATAGCACATATTTTAGATATATCTCCGTCCCGTGTATCTCAACTCCATACCAAGGCTCTGATGAAGCTAAAAAATTATGTGAAAGAGAGGTATAAGGGATGGGTTCCCTATTAGGATATTTGGTTGTCAAACCTGTAAGAGAGCTTGTTTATATGGGTGGATTAGGTGTTTTTAATGAGTTTGGAATCCCTCAAGAATTTCGTTATACGGACCCTGTTGAACCGACAGAGGTTCAGAGAATTCTCTTTGGTGATAGTTTAGATTTAGCTGTTAGGGTAAAAGTTGTTGGTGAGTCTCTTATTAAGGAGTTGTCTGTTTCTCCTGAGTATATTATTGTCGGTGCTAAAGACATGTTGCAAATTAGGTCCTCTGTTCCTATAGCCTATCTAGAACATACCCAGCATGCTCCCCTTGAGGATGTTGGTAAGTATGTGGCAGAGGGAGAAGGCTATCTTGTCCAACTGTATCCTGCTCAATCTCCGTATTACCTACTTCTTGCCGGTAAGAAAAAGGATGTAAGCAAGCTGGTGGATATATTGGTAGAATTTGCCATGCATATTGCCGATGTTATAGAACCTCTTAAGAGAGTAGAAGGTGTTATTGACTATATTTACAATACTCAGTATAAATTATGAGTATTAAGGTTAATAAGGCCAGGGTGGCCTTTTCACCTTACATTATTCGTTTGGGATATATACGCAGAATACATTCTAAGCCGCTAGATGTATGGTCTTATAAAACCCATGAGCCAGATTACCTGTTGTCTTTGCCATCTCATATGCTTCATAGTGAACCACTGGATGTAGTAACAACAAGGTTAGAAGTGCCTAAACTACAGGCTCATATAGAGAATATGCACGTCAGACCTCTGAGAACCAAGGTGAGAAACAAACGTATGCTCAAGGTTCATATGAGGCGCTACCGCAATATATCTTTGCGTGTTTATAAAAGACATGTTTCTACTTTGCTAAAATTTGCTGTGCATACTATTGTTGGTTTCTATGGTGTTCCCATAAAAAGAAGGGGAATACCTGCTGATAAAGTATCAGCCCATGTTAAATCTGCTTTTAGAGTACTTCTTATGAAGAAGAAAATACGCTCTTCTGTTAATTTGAAATATTATTTCCCAAATGTTGCCATTAGTCCCTCAGGGAAATTAAAGTATTTGGGTAATGGATATCTTTTGGTTATACCGGCAAGAGGAACACGTATCATGCTTAATGTTTACATTGTTGAAGATAATAAAGGTAAAGAATATATGCTTATGGAGGTGATTAGGTGATAGCTTGGACTGTCTTTGGTATATTGCTTGTTCTTGTTGTTAATGTTATTATGTTTTTCATTGCCTATCGATGGCTTAAACAGACTGTGGAAGATTATCTCCATGAGAAAGAATATGAATATCAAAAGCTTATTGAGGAACTGGAGCGAGAAAGGCTTCACATGAAGGCATATATGCAATCGCTGGCATCGGTTTATAAGGAGTATTTAGAGAGAGTTGATACTGTAGTTGAGAGACTTGTTGAAGTGCAGTGGAAAGACTTTGATAAACAGGCAAGGGACATTATTATGCTCTATCTGAAGGGTTATAATATAGGTGAGATAGTTGCAAAGTTAGGTGTACCTAAGGAGACTGTAAAGTTTACATTGATGGTCGCCTTGGGTAAGGAGGGCGATGACGATGCTTAGAGGTATATATCAGGCTACTTCAAAGCTTATAACAAATCTTAGATGGCAAGAGGTTATAGAAGATAATTTGTCTAACCTCAATACACCGGGCTTTAGGGAAAAACTTGTTTCCATAGGTATAGATGAGGAACATGTATTAAAAAGAGTAGAAAAAGGACAAGCTACAGATATTGGTCCCTTGACTTTTAATGTTCAGATAGATGCGCTTACATATTCCAATGAACAAGGTGGTTTAAAGCCTACCGATAGTCCTTATCATTTTGCTATTGTTGGTGATGGTTATTTTGCCGTCAGTAGAAATGGACAGAGAGTATATACACGCAATGGAGAATTTATTAGACAACCAGATGGCACGTTAGCCCTTGCAGATGGATCGGTGCTTTTAGGTGAAAACGGAGCGCCTATTAGGGTGCCAGAAGATTTCTATGTTGATCCCGCTGGTCGCATGTTTAATGCGGCCGGTAGGTTTATTGGTACCATACCTACATATAATCTCAATGGTATGACCGATATTGGTGGTGGATTTTATACGGGGACTGCGGTAAGAAGTGGTTCTGTTGTGTTACAGGGTTATTTAGAAGAGCCTAATGTTGATGTTATTAAGCAGATGACTGATATGATTCGTGCTGCTAGGTCGTTTCAGGCATCATCAAAAGTTGTTACGACCGAATATGATACGGTGGGTAGACTAATCAACACCGTTTCTTAATGGGGTGATAGATCATGTCTGAATGGACTTATTCGATAGCGAGAGCAGGGTTGTGGGCATCTGCATCTAAGATTAATGCTCATGCCCAAAATATTGCCAATGTTGGTACCATTGGATACAAGCCATTCGAAAGGGCTGTTATGACAGGTATTATTAATCAGTTCTATGGTATTACAAAACCTGTTGGTATTTCTACTGGTTCTTTAGCCGTTCGTGAGTATGAAATGCCGTTTCAAGGCAACTTTATAGAGGGAAACACTCCTGTTAATATGGCTATCCTTGGTAAGGGTTATTTTGCTGTTAGAGACGAAGCCGGTAATGTGTTTTATACCCGCAATGGGGATTTCAAGATAGATGTTGATGGCAACCTTGTAGATGATGAGGGTATGCATGTTCTCGATAATCGAGGAAACCCTATTAATCTAAAGGGTGTTAATTTGGATGAGGTTATGGTAGATGAGAGGGGCAATATCTGGTATAAGGATCAGGTTATTGCCACTGTAGGTATATATTATTCACAGTCGACAGATAACTTTGTAAAGACAGGAAACAATAAATATGTGGCCCGTGGTCCTGTTTTTCTGCTACAAAATGGTTATAATGTATTAGGAGGATATTTAGAGGCGTCCTCTGTTGATATAACGGAGGAGATGACAGGTATCATAGAAGCTCAAAGGGCTTATCAATTTGCAGCCCGAAGTTTAAAAAATGCAGATGAAATGATACAAACAAGTATAAATATGAGGGGTTGATTGAGCGGTGGTGAAAGTTCCGGATTTACAAAAACTCATAGATAAGATAGAAGAGGTAGTACCGCTTCCAAGTGTGGCAATGAGGATCATCAATTACATTGATGATCCTGATGCGGAGATTTCTCAGCTTGCCAAACTTATATCCATGGACCAAGCGCTCACCACCGAAGTTCTGAAGCTCGCAAATTCTGCTTACTATGGTTTCCCTAGGAGGGTCTCTACTATCAGCGAAGCAGTTGTTATTTTGGGCTTCAGTACTACTCGTAGTGTTGTGTGGAGCGTTATTCTTAGCAGTACACTGAAAAAACCAGTACTTGGTTATGCTTTACCAGAAGGTGCCTTGTGGCGCCATAGTGTTGCGGTTGCTGTGGGAAGCAAACTCATTCTCCAACATGCAAATGTTAAAGGTGTTAATATGGAAGAGGCTTTTGTTGCAGGTCTTATCCACGATATAGGCAAGCTCTTGCTTGCTACCTACGTTGCAGGTGCATATGAAGAAATAGTTAAGGTAATAGCAGAGGGTAAGACATTTGATGAAGCAGAAAGACAGGTGCTTGGATATGACCATGCTGTTGTAGGTGCTATGGCAGCTGAGAAGTGGAATTTGCCTGATATATATGTTGATGCTATTAAGTATCATCATAGACCGAGTGAGACCGACAACTTGATGGCAAAGGTTGTGCACCTTGCCGATTACATAGCGTATTCTATGGGTTGGGGTAGTGAAGGTTTAGAAGGCCTGAATTACACCTTAGAAGAAAACGTTTTGGAAGAGTTGGGTATAGCACCTGAGGAAATAGATGTTCTCTTCAATGAAACATTAGATCAGTCTGAGCTCTTCTTGTCTTCACTGGGGTGAGGCAGTGAATTTTGCACAGGACTTTCCGATATTGATTATGAGGTGATAGGCCATGCGTGCAAGTCTTGAGAGGTTGTATGTGCATCTTTCAGACATATCAATTAGGTTGGCTCGAGCGGATAAAGCAGAGGATATCAAACCAGCAAGTAAGAAGAGCAAGACACTTAGCAAAAAAGATGATGTCAGGATTAATGTGGCGAAATCTCTGGAGCGTTTACAGGCAGATAGAGCTGCATACATCGAAGCACTAAAAGATAAGATAGCCAGAGGAGAGTATAAAGTTTCTGCTGAAGAGGTTGCTGCCCGAATATTAGGAGTGATAGACGATGTCTAGAGGTGCGGATCAGTATTTAGCTCTGATTAAGGAGCTGAAGGATCTGATCCGCACCCAGGGCCGCTATATCTCACAGTGGGATAGTAAAAAAGTAGAAGAGCTAACCCCACTGATAGAGGAGAAAGCGGCCATTTTTCGTAGTTGGTGGGATGATCCTCAGCAAAGAGAAGAGCTTCTTTCAAACGAAGAGATTTTAATGGAGCTTCCCGAGCTCCTTGAACTGCTTGATAACAACCTCGTAATGCTTAGCATGGCCGTCAGCATGTATAAAGATGTTTTCAAAACGCTGGAGAGCGGTGTATCTACTTACGACTTTTCTGGCAGGGTGAGGTGATGGCCTATGCTAGGTGCAGGAAATATTGCCCTTGAGATAGCGAAGCGTTCTCTTGGTGCACATATGCTGCTTATGGATGTTGTATCTCATAATATTGCTAATGTTAATACTCCTGGTTATACAAGGCAGCGTGGTGTGGTGGAAACCACATATCCATTTGGAGTTCCTGGCATGGGCTATATGGGTATTCCTGGCCAGATAGGAACAGGTGTAGAGGTTAAGTATATACAGAGATTGAGAAACGATTTTCTTGATAGACAGTTTCGGCAGGAAAATGGTGTGCTAGGTAGTGAAGAGGCCAAAGAAGGGGTGTACGATGTCATAGAAACTATGTTACAAGAACCTAGTGACATAGGACTTGGTTCTGTTATGTCTGCATACTTTGATGCATGGCAGGAACTAAGTGTGACCCCGGAAGATCCTGCCATACGTAATATGGTTATAGAAAGAACGAAAAATCTTATTGATACTTTTCATCATTATGCCAATCAGCTTATTGACCTCAGGTCTGAAATAGACTTTCAGATAGGTGAAACAGTCAAGAAGATAAATACATTGGCTCATCAGATAGCTGACCTTAACGGAAAAATAGAACAGGCACTTGCTGCCAATCAGAGGCCTAACGATTTGCTAGATAAACGAGATTATCTCGTTGATCAGCTTAGCAAGCTTGTCAATGTACGGGTTGAGAAGCTTGACAATGGTGGTATCTCCTTGTTTGTAGGTTCTATGAATATTATCGATGATAGAAGGGTAAATCCTATAGAGGTTTTCAAAAATACGGAGATTAATGCCTCTGATGTTTCTGATCTTTCTAATGCAACAACAAAGTTTGTCAGTGCGTATGGCAATAAAGGGTGGAATGGTGATAAGATCCGCTTTAACGGTTCGCCCGATGGTGATGGTGGTACATTCAGTGGTGTAGATCCTTATAACACATCGGTAAATACATTATGGGTGAAGTTCTTTAGTGATTCGCCTGATGAGTCTGTGAAGTATGTAGCTCTTGACAATAAGAGTTTAAGAAGTGGAAAGCTTTTTGGTCTTATTGAGGCTCGTGATGATGTCATTTGGAATGCCCTTGAGAAACTTGATAAGTTGGTATGGGGACTTGTCTCCCGTGCCAATGAGGTTCATAGGCAGGGTGCAGACCTTCATGGTAATGCCGGTGAGGATATATTCTTAGTACCAGATAGTATATATACTTCTTCAAGACCACAAGATTTAGTTGCCACACTGTATGCCGGTGATGATTCCAGTGGTTTGTGGAAAAGCTCAAACTTTAGGGGTATAGCTGCCCATGTATATCTTAATCCCGATATTGATGGGCATCCCGAGAGGCTAGCAGCGGCAAGACAAGATCCTACTGCTGGTGTTGGTTCAGATGGATACTACAATCTTTCTGGAGATTCTACGGTTGCTGTTGCCATGGCACAGCTAAGAGATATTAACATGGGACAAACCTCTATTACTGTTAATAACTATACTATTAATCTTGCATCTCCGGCCAACTTTACTTCTGATATGACATTAAAGAGCACCCGTGAATATTTTGACTCATGGGTGTCTGGAATAGGCTCTGATTCAGAAAACAATAAAACCATAAAGAAGAATGTAGAGAATTTGACAAAGATGCTTGATCTAAAGAGAAAGCAAGAGAGTGGTGTTAATTTAGACGAGGAAGCCGCGGATCTCATACGCTTTCAGAAAGCATACAATGCCTCTGCTCGACTCGTTTCAGTAATGGAACAGGTGATGGATACGATTATTAATTTAGGAAGGGCGTAAGGAGGTGTGAATGATGAGAGTATCCAATACATTCTTACATGAGAGAATGCTTTACGATATCCAATCTGTTATGTCTCGTCTTGTGAGGGCTCAGAACGAGCTGTCTTCTGGTAAGCGTATCCTAAAGCCTTCTGATGACCCACTGGGTACAGCACTTGTTCTTCGTTGGCGTGGGCAGATTTCTAAGATGGATAGATGGCAGAAGAATATAGAGGAGCTTCAGAGTAGATTTGAGATGTCAGAGAGCAATCTTGATACGGTCAAAGACCTACTTACAAGGGCGAGAGATATCTTTATAAGGGGTGGCTCTGATTCCCTTGGTCCAGATGAGAAAAAGGCGCTTGCCGATGAGCTTGATCAGATACTCCAAGAGCTTGTTAATAGGATGAATGCCAAATATGGTGATAGATATCTCTTTGCTGGGGCAGATGTATTACATAAACCCTTTGAGGTTCAAAAAGATGCCACGGGGAAAATTACCGCTGTAACATATCACGGCTATCCTATACCTTCCCGTGATCCATCTACAGGTAATCTCAATGATGAAGCTTGGCTTCCTGTTGAGGTGGGAGAGGGGGTAACCATGCCCCAGAATGTGCCCGGTGATTGGGCTGTGATGAAAGAGACAAGTAGTACGACGCCATCTGATGACCTGAAGATGTTTAGGGTCATTATTCAAGCAAGAGATGCGTTGCTTCAGGATAAGAACCTGTCTGTAGAGCAGTATACCGATGCCAATGGCAATCAAGAGGCCTTTCTTGATACTATAGATAAGGTTCTTGCCCGTGTTGGCGAGGCATTGTCATACATAGGTACGAAAGTTGAGAGATTGCAGGGGCTCCACACATTCTACGAAAAGATGCGAGTGAATTATGAAGGTCTGAGAAGTAAACTTGAGGATGCCGATGTGGCTGAGGTGTATATTACCTATTCAAAAGAGCAACTTGTGTACCAGAGTGCCTTAAAAGTTGCATCTAACATACTTACACCAAGTCTTATTGATTATATCAGGTAGGTGGTATAGATGATAGTCAACACAAAAATATTCGGACCTATAGATGTTCCAGAAGAGTCTATTATACTGTTCCCACAGGGACTGGTAGGTCTTCCTTGGCTTCAACGCTTTGTACTTATTCAGGAAGAGGGCCTAGAACCATTTTTTACTCTACAGTCAGTGGATGAAGCTGATTTTGCCCTTTGGATAGTTCCATCACTATTTATTGATCCTGAGTATGCACCTCCTGTTGATGAGATAGAGATAGCTGATCTTGGTGATAAAAATGATATATTACCTATGATTATTGTCTGGACTGAGGAAACAGATGATGGTAACCATAAAACTTATGCAAACTTGAAAGCTCCGCTTCTCATTAATCCCAAAATCAAGAAGGGGAGACAGGTTGTTATAGATAAAGAAGAGTATCCTCTGAAGAAGGATATAACGGCGGTGGTAGACGGTGCTAGTACTAACACGTAAAAAGGGAGAGGCCATTGTAATTGGTGACAACATAAAAATTGTTGTTGTTTCGGTGAGTGGAGACTCCGTTAAGATAGGTATTGAGGCTCCGGCTGATGTAAAGATACTTCGTGCAGAGCTCCTTGAAGCCGTTAAGGATATTAATGTTGTTGCTGCGAAGACAATGCCCCATGTAAAAGTAAAGAAAGGAGGGAAAAAACCCTCCATTCTTACCGATCTTACTATTAAGGCTAAGAGAAAAGATACTTAGAAGAATATAGCCGCTTCTTCATAAAGCTTTATATCGGCATATTTGGGCTTTTCAATTACAATTTCTAGTGGTTTGGTTGATATGCTTTCACCTTCTATGCCCACAAAGACACCATTTTCCCCTGATAGTATGGCATCTACAGCCTTTATACCCATACGTGTGGCCAGTAATCTGTCTGTAACTGTAGGAGACCCTCCTCTTAGCTGATGACCGAGTACTGTAGCTCTTGCTTCGAAGTTGCCTCTTTCGGATATGAGTTTTTTTAGTGCATTGCCTACTCCGTTTTCTTCTTTACCGGGAATATCTGCCCCTTCAGCTACCACAATAATGCTGAAGTCTTTGCCCCTTTTTTTTCTGTCCATAATGTGATCGATAAGCTTATCGATATCTAATGGTATTTCAGGTATGATGATATAATCAGCTCCACCGGTAATACCGCCTATGAGGGCTAACCAACCCACGTCTCCTCCCATAACTTCAACGACCATAACCCGATGATGTGATTCTGCTGTTGTATGTAATCTGTCAAGAGCTTCTGCTACTGTGGTAACTGCTGTATTGAAACCTATTGTTGTATCTGTGCCAACAATATCATTATCTATTGTCTGTGGTATACCAATGACATTGATTCCTGACTGATAGAGTTTATAAGAAGCTATGAGTGACGGCCTATCTCCAACAACGACAAGATAGTCGATACCATATCTCTCCATTTCATCTTTAATAATGGCTATATCCTCTTCATTTGCTGTAGGGTCAAATGTTGATGAACCAAGAATGGTTCCTCCTGCTGGTAATATTCCTGATACACTTCGTGAGGTTAAGACAATAATGTCATCATTGAGAAATCCCAAAAATCCCTTTCTAATACCTACTAGTTCTATACCTTGCCTGAGAGCGTATCTGACAATACTTCTTACTGCTGGATTACCACCCGGTGCATCGGCCCCCGTTGTTACAACACCAATTTTCATAGGGCAAACCTCCCTCGTTTTCACTCATTGTCTAATACAATTATAACGGTGAGTATGATGAAAGAGATTGCTGCAGAGGATATATACTTTATGAAATTGGCCTTAAAAGAGGCACAGCTTGCATGGTCTCATGATGATGTGCCCATAGGTGCTGTCGCCGTGAAAGACGGTAATGTTATTGCTAGAGCCCATAATATGAGACATGTGCTTAGTGACCCTACAGCTCATGCAGAGATACTGCTCTTAAGGAAGGCTTCACAGATTCTTGGTACATGGTATCTTACCGATGTGGTAGTTTATGTGACATTAGAGCCATGTATGATGTGTACAGGAGCGCTATATCAATCTCGTATTAAGAGGCTGGTGTTTGGTGCATATGACCCTAAGATGGGGGCTGTGATATCCAATCAAGATTTTTTATCCCTTGAGTGGGTTAATCACAAATTTCAAGTACTTGGTGGTGTATTAAAAGATGAGTCGGCTAGTATGTTAAAAGCTTTTTTTCGTGAGAGGAGGAAGTAGCATATAATAATCTTACATAACGAGCAGGGAGGGAATAGCGTTGGCTTTATATAGAAAGTACAGACCACAAACATTTGATGAGGTTGTTGGTCAGGAGGCCGTTGTTTCAATATTGAAAAAGGCACTTGACTCTGGCAATATTTCCCATGCATATCTGTTTGCAGGACCTAGGGGAACAGGTAAAACATCTATAGCCCGTATTCTGGCAAAAGGTCTTAACTGTGAAAAGGGGGTTACATCCCAGCCATGTGGTACCTGTTATATGTGCCGTGCCATTACTGAAGGTAGAGCTGTAGATGTAATAGAGATAGATGCTGCCTCTAATAGAGGTATTGATGATATTAGGGAGATAAGGGAACGTGTAAAACATCCTCCCCTTGAAGGTAGATACAAAGTATATATCATAGATGAGGTTCATATGCTTACCAAAGAGGCATTTAATGCTCTTTTGAAGACATTAGAAGAACCTCCTGAGTATGTTGTATTTGTGCTAGCCACTACCGATCCTCACAAGTTACCTGAAACCATTTTATCAAGGGTGCAGCGTTTTAATTTTCACAAACTCTCTATAGATGATAGCGTTTTACTGCTGCAAAGGGTATGTGATGGTGAAGGCTTTGAGTGTGAGAAAGAGGCCCTGATACTGATTGCCCGCTATAGTGATGGAGCTATGAGAGATGCACTTAATCTGTTGGAGCAGGTGTCTTTGGTGGGTGATGGGAAGATAACCCTTGAAGCTGTCAAGAGGGTTATTGGTGGCGTATCTGCCGAAAGGGTATTGGAGTTTTTTAGGGCACTAGAGAAAGGTGATACATCTGCGGTATTTGCTGTTCTTGATAACGTACTTGATGAGGGTACAGATCCAGTACTATTTCACAGAACCCTGTTTGAATATATCTCTTATGCTATTGACTATGCCGTTGATAGGTCTTCAGCAGAGAAGTTAGGCCTCTTGGAGGTGGAAAAAGATATACTGGATATTCTGGCAAAGCTTGGCATAGATGTACTTAGTGAGATGTCTAAACAGATGATAGAGTTAGAGCGTTATTATCGTTATACTGACAGGCATAAGTCTTCTGTGCTAAAGATGGTTACGGTAAAACTTATGGCATTTTGGAATGTATCCTCTGAAGGTTCTGAGGAATCCAGCAAGGTTATGATAAAGCCATCTGCAAGGAAGGAATCCGTAAAGAAAGCCCCACAAAGAAGCGCTACTAATTTACCAGCTGCTTTGTCAGAAACCGCTAAGCAGGTAGCCGATAAGAAAAAGTTAGCTGGGAGCAAAGAGGTACCAGATAATAAGGGAACTACGGACAACTCCGTCCATTCTTCTAATATAGACAAGGAAGCAGAAGATATTGTTAGCATTTATAAAAAAAAAGCCCCTAAAACCGTAGAGGAAAAACCTAAGAGTGAACCTAAGAAAGAGGAGAAAAAACCGGTTGATGAGGCATATAAGCTGCTTGCTGCTCACTATCCTGAATGGGCTCTTATGTATTATAAGGTTGGTCGGTTAGATGGTAATAAGCTCTACTTTTCTACGACATATGCCAAAGATCTCTTTGAAACCGCTATAAACAAGTTTGGTTGGAAGGAGAAATTACTTGAAGTATTAAAGCCTCTTGGCGTTACCGATGTCGTAGTAGAAGAAAAAGGTGCCTCTGAACCCTATGTGCCTGCCTCTGAAGAAGAGGCTATGAAGATTCTTGAAGAGATATTTCATGTGTGAGGTGATGTTTGTTGAATAGTGTTGTTGAACACCTTGCTATGCTTCTCAGAAAAATGCCCGGTGTGGGCTTTAAGAGGGCCAGAGAAATGGCCGAATATATGCTTAAGGAATCGCCTACCTACAGAAAAGAACTTATAGAAGCTATTGAGGCTCTTGATAATGTCAAGTTGTGTACAGAGTGTTTTTACTATGCAGAACCGGGAAAGGATTTATGTCATATATGCAGCGATGAGAGTCGTGATAAAAGTGTTATATGTGTTGTTGAAGATACTGAATCTGTGGACAGAATTGAAGAAACAGGAGCATATAGAGGCCTTTATCATGTACTTTGGGGTATTGTTGATATGAAAAGGGGGAAGATGCCCGATTCAGAGAAAATAGAAAAGCTTATGGAGCGCTTGGCTCGTGATGAGGTAAAAGAAGTTATTTTGGCTATGTCTGCTACTACTGAAGGGGAAATTACGGCAGATTATATAGCAGAGGAAATAAGAGATAGAGGTATCGATGTAAGGATTACCACACTTGCAAGAGGTATATCTGTTGGTACAGAGATAACATTTGCCAGCCCAGAAACCCTTGCGAGGGCAATTGAAGGAAGGGTAGAGGTTGATGATGATAAAGGTTATTGATGACTTAGATAAACTTATAGAGGTAATGCCTGATTATCTTAAACAGGCTGTTGAGGCTATTGATAATAAAGAGGATATTGTTGAGTTTGTTGTTGACCTTGGTAGGCAACCTGAGGTAAGGTTTCACAAAGATTTTCAGCTCCTTGATAATAGATTGATTACCGAGGATGATATTAATTATATTGTTTCCCGTGTAGGACAATTTGGCCCTGATGGTAGGGCTGGTATTGCCGGTACTCTTCATAGAATATCAGCTATCCGCACTCGTACCGGTAAAATTGTTGGGCTGACACTGCGTGTAGGCCGAGCGGTGTTTGGTGTGCTTGAACCTTTGAAAGATATATTTACCGAAACAGGTGATAGTGTTCTTCTACTTGGAAAGCCTGGTGTCGGCAAGACAACAATACTCCGTGAAGTATCCCGTGTTCTGGCCGATGAGATGAGACAGCGTGTAATTGTTGTAGATACATCTAATGAAATTGGTGGTGATGGTGATATTCCACATCCTGCTATAGGTAGAGCTAGGAGAATGCAAGTTGTTTCTCCTGAGAAACAGCACGATACTATGATAGAGGCCGTTGAAAATCATATGCCCGAGGTTATTGTCATTGACGAAATAGGCAGAGAGGAAGAGGTTATGGCAGCTCGTACAATTGCTGAACGTGGGGTAAGGCTTATTGCTACAGCACATGGTGGTTCATTGGAAAATGTGTTGTTTAATCCAACGCTATCTGACCTTGTTGGTGGTATCAATGTTGTTACCTTGAGTGATGAAGAGGCACGCAGGAGGAAGACTTCTAAGACCGTGATGGAGCGTAAAGGGCAGCCAACATTCAAGATACTTATCGAGATTAAGAGTAGAAATGAATTTGTTATACATCGCAATGTTGCCAAATCTGTTGATAGTATACTTGCTGGTATACCACCTAAGGTGGAGATACGCAGGGTTAAAGAGGATGGTACCGTGGAAATAGAAGAGAGCCAACCACTTCCTATGGATCTTAGAGAAGAAAAGAAAGAGTTTATTAAAAACAGAACGCTGAAAATATACCCCTTTGGCCTTAGCAAGAATAAGGTAGAAAGTGCCATAAGAGACTTGGGTATCAACGGTATGCTTTCCGGTAACCTTGATATGGCAGACTTTGTCATAGCTCTAAAGTCCCGTATATCGAAACATTATCCCCAGATTAGACTAGCTGAGCGTATGGGTAAAGATATTATCAGTGTACGGAGTAATACTGTTAAACAGATTCAAAGTGCGCTCAGTGACTACTTGGGACTTGATACGGAAGAAAGCCAAGAAGTCTCGGAAGATATTATTGCTAAGACACGTCAGGCAGCCTTAGAGGTGCTGCAGACAGAGGTGAGCCTGAGAGTGCCTGTATATGAGGAGCTCTTGAATGAACAGTTAGAGGTTATCAAATCCCTTGGTCTGGAGTATGAAATTGTAGGTGATGAAATTGTCATTAAATACCCCGGTGGTGATGCGCAGTGAAGGGTGCTTTTATAACAATAGAAGGCATAGATGGTAGCGGCAAGGATACACTGGCAGCAAGGATAAAAGAGTATTTGGAGTCAAAGGGTATAGAAGTTGTGCTGACCCGTGAGCCGGGTGATGCCTTTGATGGTAAGGTGAGAGATATACTCATGCATAATAGGCCTCTGCCTCTATCTGAAATGTTCCTATTTATGGCGGATAGACATGAGCATGTGGAGCGTGTTATAAGACCAGCTCTTGAAGCTGGTAAGTGGGTTATATCTGTTCGTTTTGCCGATTCATCTATGGCATATCAGGGAGCACGAGGAGTTGATAGGGACCTTATCGAGCGTCTGAATATGGAAGCGATAGGAGATGTTTTTCCTCAACTTACCATACTTCTCGATTTGCCTGCCAGCGAGGCTATGAATCGTATAAAAGGTAGGGGAAATGCTGTTGAGCACTTTGAAAGGGAGGAATTTCTCAGTAAAGTTCGTGGCCTATATTTGGAAGATGCAGCTGCTCACGGTAATAGAATTATCGTCGTTGATGCCACGATATCTCCTGATGAGATATTTCGATCTGTAAAACCGTATCTTGACAAACTGATAGATGAAGTTGCACCTACTGAGATGGACATTTCTCGTGCAGAAATAGCAGATGCCATAATTAGGGCAATAGACCGTGGTATGCATGCTTTTCTTGTGTATGGACCTTGGGGTTGTGGACACAAGCATATGATTAGAAAGGTTATTTATACTCTTGTTCCTTCTGCCAAGGATGTAGAAGATGAGCCATATGGTATTTATAGCCCAGATGTTATGGTTGTTTATGGGGAGAAACCGTCATCTATCAAAATAGATATGGTAAGAGCTATTGGAGATTTTCTTGATTATCGTCCCATAGAGGCTAAGTATAAGGTAGTTGTTATTGATGATGCTTCTTTTATGACTTTGCAGGCGTCTAATGCCCTTTTGAAGATATTGGAGGAACCCCCAGAGTGGGGTATATTCATGCTTTATACATCTTATCCTGAACGCGTCTTATCTACTATTCGTTCTCGGTGTGCTGGTGTGAGGTTAGATAGATTTTCTACAAAACAGCTTGCCGTATATATAGAAGAGCGTTTTAGTGTATCTCGTGAAGAGGCAGAGACTTTGGCAAGACTCTCTGAAGGATGTCCTGACAGGGTTGAACATATTTTGCAGGTACTTGATGCTGAGAGTATTCTTGATTATATTAAAGAGGATTTTTATAAATATGTCCCTGTGGGACAATCTCTTGTTGAGGACAATGTTATGTGGGACAAGCTGTTTTTAGAGGTGGAAAGTCTGTTTTTGCAGGGGTTGATGGAGGGAAAGCAACATATTACTCCAGATGATGTTCTTATGCTGGTAGAATGGGAAGGAATGCTGAAAGCTAATGTGCAGAAAAAGCTTATAGCAGATTTGATCTATTGGCGACTTAAGGAGGGAATTGAGCGTGCACACATATCATAGTGCAAAGGCTTTAGATAGTAATAGAAAAGTCATTATTGAAATACCCCAAGATATGTCCTTGGATAGGGGCGAAAAGGTTATTATTGATTCTGAAATAGGTGAAATTATAGCTGAATATTTAGGGGAATTTACAACCCATGTTGATTTGGAAGAAAAGGAAAAATTTCCTGTGATTAGGAAAGCTACTGAAGAGGACATATTGCTTTGGGAGGAGAAAAAAGAGTTTTTAGAAAAGGTTATGCGTGTTGCCCGTCAGAAGGTTAAAGAGTATTCTGTTCCAATGTCACTATTTGCCGGGGAAATAGCCCTGAAGGGTAGAAATCTCACTCTCTACTTCACATCATCTGGTAGGGTGGATTTTAGAGCTCTGGTTAGAGATCTACAGGAGACCTTCAATGTGAAGATACGCTTATGGCAGGTTGGAGTTCGTGATAGAGCACAGATGCTTGGTGGTATTGGTGTTTGTGGTAGGCCTCTGTGTTGCCATAAACATATATTGGCTTTTGACAATGTATCTATATACATGGCAAAGAGACAGCTAAGTGTGTTTAATCCTAGCCGTATCTCAGGACAATGTGGTAGACTTATGTGCTGTCTTAGATATGAAGATAATGTTTATCTGGAAATGGATGAAAAAGGATTTCCTAAGGTTGGCGATGTTGTTAAACTAAAAGAGGGCAAAAGCGGTAAGGTTATGACTCGTAATATCTTCACAAATATGGTATATATTCATACAGATGAAGGTGGCCAAGCATGGATAGACCTTGAGGATGTTTCTGAGGTCTGGAGAAAGGGGCAGCTTGTATTTTCTTATAATGGGAATTCACAAGACTCAAAAAAACAAAGTTCCACTTCTTCTGATAATGAAAGTGCAGGAGTTGAACACAGTGAACACAGCAATAAAAGCAACGACGAGATTGAAAGAGAAGGATAAATCAGAAAATGGTGCGGAAGGCGGGATTTGAACCCGCACGGGCTTTTAGGCCCACTGGATCCTGAGTCCAGCGCGTCTTCCAGTTCCGCCACTTCCGCACCATTGCATTGATATAATACTAAAGAAGTAAATAAATGTCAAGGGGTGAAGGGTATGGGCGTTTTTGACTTTATTAAGAATTGGCTTCAAGCAGGTTATTACGAAGATGATGAAGTTGCAGACATGGAAGATGAAGAGTTTGAAGAGGAATATAGAAAAGAAGAAAGTGTTAATTATACAGAAGGGTATGCGACAGATTATTCTTCTTTAGCAGAGAAAACGGTTTTTATCTACCGTGCTCAGGTGTTTGAAGATGTTAGGTATGTTAAACCGGTGATGAAGCAGGATATCCCTGTGATAGTAGACTTGTCAGAAGTTATGGAAAAAGATGATAGAAGAAGGTTCCTTGACTTTGCGTGGGGTATGGCCAAAGCAGGTGGTGGACGTATCAAGGTGCTTGATACCAAAGACCTTATGTATGCCATAATACTTCCTTCAGAACATTGGGGACTTGTTGATGAGGTATCTCCGTCCTTCTCTGAACCAGAAGATGTCGATGAAGGAGCTGAGGAATAGGTGCAGGTGATTGCAAGGAACAAGAAGGCCAAACACAATTATGATATTTTAGAAGAATACGAGGCAGGGATTGTTCTTAAAGGTAGTGAGGTGAAATCTGTAAGAGCGGGTAAAGTGTCTATAGTTGAAGCATTTGCCCGTGTCGATGGTGGGGAGTTGTGGTTAGAGAATATGTATATTGCCCCTTATGACAATGCTACAGGTGTGTTTGGTCATGAACCAAGGAGAAAAAGAAAGCTTCTTATGCACAAGAAAGAAATAAAGAGATTGGCAGGTAAACTTGCCCAAAAAGGCCTTACCCTTATACCCCTTGAAGTGTATATAAATGATAGAGGTCTTGTCAAGGTAAAGCTAGGCCTCGCTCGCGGTAAGAAAAAGTACGATAAGAGAGAGGCTATAAAAGAAAGAGATATTCGTCGCAAGATTGCTGCCGAATTGAAAAATTATAGGTAATCTATGATATGTGTTATAATTGTAATCGCTTTCTGGTACATAAAAATTGAAAGATGGGGGCGACTGGTTTCGACGGGGAGTCGGGCCGGTACGCTGCAGGCCGGGTTGGTCGCCATCCCGTTAAAAAGGTGACACACAAAATAAATGCCGATTACGATTACGCACTCGCTGCCTAATTAAATAAGGCAGCCGCCCCCCGGTGCTAGCCACCGGCACCGGGTACGGCGTCAAAGAGGTGGCAAGGTCTTTATGGTCGCCCCGCCATAAAGACCTACTTATTGGGGCTTGGTCCTACCATGGGTGCCTGTGCCCTAAGGTAGGACGACAATGAAACACAGGCTAAGCCTGTAGACGCGTACCGGGGAGGCTTCTCGGACGCGGGTTCGAGTCCCGCCGCCTCCACCAAACTTTTTGAACGATGGAAAGAATATATATATTGGATTCAGGGATAGGTGGATTGGCACTACTGAGAGACCTGTGTTTTTTAGAGGCAAATGCCTCTATTTTTTTTGTTGCCGATGCTAAATATTTTCCATATGGAGAAAAAACAAGGGAAACTTTATCTAACATATTTGATTTTCATGTGGCGGCAGCGAGATTGCTCGGTTTCGAGAAGATAGTAGTTGCATGTAATACCATGTCTACTGTTGTCATGGACGAAAAGTATAAAATTCCTGTATGGCATTTGTTCCAGGGTTGGGGAGAGCATCTGTCTATGTATAAACGTCCACTTGTGCTTGCTACTAGTCGTACAATAGAGAGTGGTGTATATCAGAGACTGACCTATGGTATGGGGGTTTATCATAAGGCAACATATCTTATTAATGCCATTCAACACGGGGATGTAGATGGTGTAAAAAGATGTTTGGAGGACATTCGCAATATGGTGATATCTGAAAAAATAGATGCCATAATCTTAGGATGTACGCATTTATCTTTTATAAGAGATATGTTCTATCAGACAATGCCTCCCAGTGTGGAAATCGAAGACCCCTTATGGCATATGGCACGCAGAATTTTTGCCACTACAGGAGCAGGACAGGTTATACTGGAAGGTGTTGGTAGTACTGATCCTGTTTATAATCCTATAGATGCTGTTAGGTCTATACCCGGAAGTGAGGTGATTAGAGGGTGCAAGCGCTCCAAAACGGGCCTTATTCAGGGTATATGGCTATTTTAACTGTTGCCATATTGATTTCCTTTATTTATGCTCTGCTTACCAGAGGTAAACAAGCGCTACTTGCTGCCTTTGCCGGTACATCGTTAGCTGTAGGTATGGGATTATTTGTATCTCATGCAGCTTATATTGTCTTGAATATGCCCATGCACATAGCTAAACGTTACTTGTTTTATCCTATAGGATTCGTTCCTCAAGGATACCTTCTTGGTCATTTAATATTTGGAGTGTTGTTTGCATTTTTGCTGTCATTTGTTGAACCTTCTGATGGAGAAGTTGTTGCTCTCACGATTATGATTCAAGTTTCTGCTATTTTCCCTCCTCCATATTCCTATGTTGTGAGTGTACTTTTGCTGTTATTATTTTGGCCAAGATCTATGTGGTCTCGTTTAGGAGGTTGTATAGTGTTTTCTGTATCACTTGTGCTGTATAATGTTAAATGGGCCCCTCTAATGGGGTTACCACATAAGGTTGCATTGGGAGGTAGTATATTGGCCTGTTTGCTTGCATTGTTTGTAGTGTATAGAGGTGAGACAAATGAATTTTAATGTGTGGTATGCCATATCAGCTATTGCTGTTATGTTGCTGATTTTGACTTTTTTCAATGTATATATGTTTCTGAAATGGAGACAATGGGGCAAACCAGGACATGTTATAGAGGTCTTGGAGAGTCTTACTGAAGATGTTGAGACCCTTAGAGAAGATGTAGACACTCTCAAAGAACAGATTGCTCAAATTCCTGGTCGTTGGCGTGTAGCCCGCTATGATGCTATTCCTGAAGAAAAGGGAAAGAAAAGTTCTACTCTTGCTGTTATAAATGAATATGGTGACGGCTGGGTTATTACATCACTTACTATGACAGGGGCTTCTCGTGTCTACATCAAGAATGTAAGGGGGTGGAAATGTGAGGAGCCGTTCTCGTTTAGTCCCGAAGAAGAGCTTGCTATTGAAAGCATCAAGAAGGAGATATAAGCCCAGTAGAAGGGCTGTTGATATTCATTATTCATTTATGGTGTCTAGTAATAGACATGGGGGTATGGTAAATATCTCCATTGGCAGGTGGCAGGTGAAATTACTTGCTGCAATACTAATGATCTTCTTTGCCACATTTGCACTTATGTCTGCCCAGCTGTGGGCATATTCTCAAATGAAAATAGTTGCTATACGAGATGCAAGACTTGTGTATGCTTTTCAGGCATATGATGAGGCTCGTAGTAAAGAGATTTCTTCCCTTGTTTCCAAAACCAACGAGCTGGAATACAAGTTAGACAAACTCCTTACTGGTATCAACGAAATCAATAAAGTGCTTGTGTCCACTGGTAAGGAACTTAAGGGTGTTAAGGGAGCTTCTGAACTTGGTGTTGCTGCTGCATCGGATCTATCCTTTGTTTTTACAGCTACGGCATCAGATGCTACAGCTTCAACAAGTACACTATCTCCTGCATTTGCTTTATCTCCATCTGTTGCGCCATATTCTCAGTATGGTGTGACGAATCAAATGGATAAATTACAGGAGGCCAATCTTGTACTCGAACATATATCCAATACATTGGTCCGTCTTGGTGCTGTGAGTAGTGAAATATCCAATGATACCAATAAATATGTTTCTCTTATGGAGCATGTCCCCACACTGTGGCCCGCCCAAGGAAGGCTTACAGCTGGATTTGGATGGCGTAGAGACCCTCTTATGCCTGGTCGTTGGGAATTTCATAAAGGAATTGACATAGCCAACTCTTGGGGTACCCCTGTGTATGCCGCTGCATCTGGTAAGGTTATATGGACAGGTTGGAATGGTGGATATGGAAAGTCTATTATTATAGATCATGGTAATGGTATTAAGACTGTGTATGCTCATCTTGAAAAGATTGAGGTGAAAATAGGACAAGAGGTGAAAAAGGGGCAGGAGATAGCCAAGATGGGATCTACTGGAAGAAGTACGGGGCCCCATCTGCATTTTGAAGTTCATGTAAATGGTGTTGCTGTAGATCCACTAAGATATCTTAGTAGAAGGTAGGAGGGAGAGCAATGTTTGGAAGAAGACGGAGAGTTTCTAGCGATATTGGCTTGTATGTGGGCGCACATACTACCGTAGAGGGTAAAGTGTTTTCCACAAAGGGAACAATCAATATAGCTGGTTCTTTTAATGGTGATATTGTGTCCCAAGATCTTGTAATTATTACTGAAGAAGGTAAGGTTCAAGGTACTATCAAGGCTAAGGAACTTCATGTGTTTGGTAAGGTTAATGGTATCGTCGAGGTTGAAAATGAGCTTATTATAGGAATGAATGGTCTTGTGGAGGGAGAGGCTTCTTATGGAAGCCTTCATGTAGAAGAAGGTGGACAAATAAAAGGTAAAATGGCCCCAAGAAGTAAGGAGTCTTCTACAGAAAAATCTGCTAAACAGCCTAAAAAGGGTAATAAGGATAACAAGAATAAAAAATAAAGGGAGCTATGTAGCTCCCTTTATTGCTTTTGTAAAACCTGCTTTTTACATTCTTTCCATCGCGAAGTCTATAATTGCATTTGCAAGTTTTGATGCATCTGCCATCAGTTTATTGGCATTTTCCATATAGTGAGCATAAGCCTCTTTACCGGCAACATTGATTTTGACGTTGGCGTAGGCAATTTTAGCAGCAGATTTTAAAGCAGAGGCTCCACCAATAACATCGGATAGAACATATTTAGATATCTTGTCTTTGATCATGTCAAATGCCTGAAGCACTTCAAGACTTCTTTCTAATGTCTGCATAGGTGCTTCAATGGATTTAATACGGGCAGCTTTTAGTGCCTGTTTGCGTACTGCTTTTTCCTCTTCTGTGCTTTTGGGCATAGCCTTTGCCTTCATATACTCATCAAAAGCCTCAGCATCTTTGTCTGCAAGGACCAGAAATTCTTCATATGCACCTTTCATGCTTTCTCCAATACTGCTAAGTAAGTCATCATCAACCTTCTTAGCTGTAATGTCTATGGTCATTTTAAACAAACCAGCTCCCATGGCTCCCATAATGGCTGCAGCTGTGCCACCTCCGGGAGTTGGAGCATCAGATGCCAGTTTCTCTATAAACTCCTGAACAGTCATCTCTTTAAACATGTGTGCCACCTCCTATAAAATGTGTATTGCCTTTCCTAGTGCTACTTCACATGCCTCTTTAATAAATTCGGAAATGGTAGGGTGTGGGAATATTGTATGTGCTATATCTTCAAGTGTTAAACCTTTTTCGATTGCCACCGATCCCACCATAATCATTTCGCTAACATTTTCTCCTACCATATGCATACCTATTATACGGTGAGTATCTTTATCGGCAAGGACTTTGATAAATCCTTCTCTTTCTGCCATAGTTCTTGCCCTGCCATTGGCAGATAGTGGAGCAACACCTTTTAGATATGAACCCTCTTCCAGTTCTTTTTCTCTCTTACCAACACTAGCTACCTCAGGAATAGTAAAGATAGCCCCGGGTATGGCCGGTGTGCCCAAGGGTTTCTTTTCTCCTGATAGTATCTCTTCTGCTACATGTATGCCTTCATGTGCTGCTACATGGGCAAGCATTGTTTTTCCTCTGACATCGCCTATGGCATATATTCCATCTACCGATGTTTCTAAGTAATCGTTGGTTTCAATACCTTTTCTGTGGAGTGTAATGCCAATATCTGTGGTACCAGTTGGTATGTTTGCCTGACGTCCTACCGAAAGCATGAGTTTTTCTGCTTCAAGCACGATTTCTTTTTCTCCTTGGAGTCCATATAGTTTGTAACCACTTTCTCTTTTTTCTATCTTGGTGGTTTTGGTCTCTTTGAATATCTTTACTCCTTTTCTTGATAATGTCTTTTCTACGACAGTGGCAACGTCTGTATCTTCTGTCGGTATGATCTGTGGCATAAGCTCTATTATATAGACCTTTACACCAAGGCCAGATAGCACTGTTGCGGTCTCAACGCCAATGACACCGCCACCAACAATAATAATGCTTTCAGGTAAGCTATCTGCATTTATGAAGTCATCACTCGTCCATATGCCGTCTACATTATCAAACGGGGGAAATAACAGTGGTCTACTACCTGTCGCTATGATAATGTTATCGGCACTGATCTTATCATCTCCAATAGCAATAGTTTTTTTGTCAACAAATACTGCCTCTCCTTTTAGTATGTCAATACCACGCTTGGTTAGTATCATTTCTACTCCCTTACGGGACATGGTGATATTGGTCAGCATATGTTTTCTTAGACCTTTGTAATCTATCTCTGGGGCACCGAATTTTATGCCCATACGCTTACCTTTTTCCGCTGTTTGCTTGACATGTATACCGTATATAAGTGCCTTCATAGGTATACAACCTCTATTAGTGCATGTGCCTCCAATATCTCCCTTTTCGATAACAGCTACTTTATGTCCCCCCTGTGCCAGTCTTATAGCTGCGTGATATCCCCCTGGACCGGAACCAATAACTATGGTGTCATAATGTTTCATAGTTTCACCTCCCTATGAAAAGTTTACTATACTTACCAGATAGTTATGTGTCTATAAGGTAAAATACTAAAAACGCATGTTGGGAGGGGGAATATATATGCTACTGCTATTTGATATGTTTGGCACACTAGTAGATATTACACCTGTTAACAAACGTATTTATGAGTTCTTTAAGGTTTATTCCAATAAAGATATTGATTATCAGTCGTTTCATGACTTTTATATTGAAAAGTATTATGAGGTTTTTTCAAATTTAGATAAGCGTCCTTACATGGTGGAGCGCTATTACTTTAATCGTTTGTATAGCGAACTTCTTAATTACCTTGGGGTCAGTAAGAGCCCGGATTTTGTAGTTGGTTATGTTTATGGACTTTTGTCTTCTATACCACCTTTTGATGATATAGAGTGCGTAAATAAACTCAAGGTAGAAGGACACACAATATGGATTCTATCCAATTCTGACAGTGAGTATTCTTTACCTTTGACAAAGTCTCTGCCTATAGAGGTTGATGGAATTACAACGGCGGCAATGGCAAAGGCCTATAAGCCCCACAAAGATATTTACTTGAAGGCCCTTACCGATAGCGGATTTGAACCTAAAAATGCCATTATGATAGGCGATAGCCTTTCTGATGTAATTGGCGCCGATAGGGTAGGTATCAAAGGCATTCTAATAGATAGATATGGTAAGTATAAAGACTATGAAGGTGTTAAAGTTTCATCTCTGTGCGAAGTAAAGGAGGTTCTCCACCGTGTGGTATAAATATCTTCTTCTGCTGCTTGGTGGAGCTTTTGCCGGTTTTGTCAATGTGCTTGCCGGTGGTGGTTCAATGGTGACAATTCCATTGCTGAACTTTGCTGGCTTACCAATCGATATGGCAAATGCCACCAATAGGGTTGGTATTTTTCTGCAAAATATCATTTCTGTTTCTAAGTTTTTTAAAGAAGGAAAACTGAAATGGCGTAGAGGGCTTGTTCTTGCATTGTTTGCCACACTTGGTGCTATACTGGGTGCCTATATTGTTATATCTATAGATAGAACTCTTCTTAAGCGCATCATAGGATTTATATTTCTTGGCATGCTGATATTTACATTGAAGAAACCCGATCTTGGTACTGTTGAAAAGGTAGATAGACCTCCCCTATGGCTTTCTGCTATAGTCTTTTTTCTTATTGGCATATATGGGGGATTTATTCAAGCAGGAGTGGGCTTTTTTCTTGTCTATGCATTAGTGCTTATAGAAGGGTATGATCTTGTATCTGCTAATGCCATAAAGGTGTTTATTGTGCTTATTTATACGGCTATTGCTTTGACAATGTTTGCTCTAAATGGCCTTGTCGATTGGAAACTTGGTCTTATACTGGCAGTGGGTAATATGATTGGTGCCTATGTGGGAACGGTGTTTGCTATTTTCAAGGGTTCTTATTGGGTTAAGTGGGTGCTTATACTTATGGTTGGCATTGTATCTATTTCTTATATATTTGGTTTTTAGGAGGAGATGTAAGTGCATAAGAGAAGTAAAGTTTTGACACTTTTATCTGTGTTTTTAATGATAGCGATACTCTTTGGAGGTTGTGGTTTTCTCACTGAAGATGACAGTAATATTATCAAGGTGAAGGTTAAGTGTGTGGCTTCATGTCATCTTGATGGCGATACTATAAGGGTAATTATGCCTGACGGTATAGTGGAAAAGGTTAGACTTATCGGGGTCAATACACCAGAACTTGCCCATTTTGGTAGACCTGAGCAGTGTGGTGCGGCAGAGGCTCGTGATTTTACAGATAAGTTGACAGGTAGATATGTATGGCTGGAGTTTGATGTTGGTAGGCGGGATAAATATGGAAGATTGCTGGCCTATGTATGGATAAAAGATCCGCGCAAAGTCCATTATGATCTTCACTATATGTGGAATTGGTTGCTTGTTAGGGAAGGATATGCCCAGGTGATGACAGTGCCTCCTAATGTTAAATATGTCGATGATTTTCTTGATGCCCAGAGAAAAGCCCGTAATGAAAATAAGGGCTTGTGGAAAAAATGTCGATAGTAGGGCGGGCATAAGCCCGCCCCTTATATTTATAATAGATGGGAAACCATATACAGAAACCCCACCAAACCAATAAAGCAAAGGATAAAAAACCCCAGTCCACAACAAGAATGAAAGCCCCTCCTGCATAGTAAACCCCTCCACCTCCCCATAGACATCCCCAAGCACCATAAAAGTATACAAAAATACACGATTGACTAGAGTACAAAAGCTGGTA
>JAADFF010000029.1 GCA_013153035.1 Dictyoglomota bacterium
ATATATCAAGACGAAACTTAGCACCACTCCCAGCAACTTTCATGTCAACAGTTACAGCAGGAACAGAACCTCTACAAAGTTACAAATAAATAATTTCTCTAACAATTGTAACTTCATACTCTATAAACGGTAGCCTCCTTCCTTCCATACAAAAAGTGCTATCATTACATAGAGGTGATATATGTGGAATTCATTGTCGAGGTACACCATAGAGGCAAGAAGATTATAGAACCAGCACCACATGGCACAGAAATGGCAGAAATATACGAGGCTTCTGACATACAGGGTATACGAGAAGTTATTGTATTTAAAGACCTTGAAGGTTATCTACGAGGTATATATGTTCCCCCAAAAGATAGTGCATACTTCATAAAGGCAGGTGTAGATGAAAATGGCAGATGGGTAGATATTACCCCTCCACTACCACCAGGCAAACGCTGGATAAAACTATACAAAGAAGGCAAAGGGTTAGGCGGTATCATGGGGGATATTCCCGTCCCACCATTTCTTAGAGACAAAAAACTTGTTGTAGACATAGACATGGGACATGGCAATACGGTACGCAGAGAAGCTCCTCAAGGTGCCATTCGGTTACTGTTAGCCAAAGCCATAAAATTACCACCTCCACCCGGTGGACAGCCACCACTTATTGCCCTGCCACCTGCAGCAGAGAGTATAGAGGTTTGGACAGATGAAGGAGTCACCATTATACCTTTCTACAATGAAAAGGGAGAAGAGATAGGCAAGGCAGAAATAGCAGGTATAGAACTTAGTGAGGACCAAATAGATATTGTTGATGCTGTTGTGGCCACAGATATGAGCGGCAAGCCTATTGGGGTTATCGAAATCCCAGAAAAGAGAAATGCTCATCTCAAGGTTATTAGTTTTACACCAAACGGCCCAATGGATGTAACCCCACAACCACCTCCTGGACATATGTGGGCAGAAATCACCATTACACCTGATGGTGGTATAGCACTAAAAGATATTCCCATAGATAAATAAACGAAGCACAAAAATCTCTCAACGCCCAGATATTAGCCTGTTTGGTTTGATACAAGATACACCGATAATATCTCCAGCAAAGGGAAACAAGCTACTCCACCAGCCCATGATAGTAGGCTACAAGCAAACGATATTCGTTTACTGTTTAATACTCTTTATAACAGGGGGATTAATATCTATAGCAGGATCATTCCAGGGTAAAAGGACTGTCTCACCATCTTTATAACCCAGTCTACACCTACCCAGAGGCGTGCCTCTAACAACATAGGGTTCTGAATCGGCCACCCTAAAATACGCTCCCTCACTGGCAGATACGGCAATATAGATATGTTGATCTGTCGTTTTACGAAGAAAAGTAGACAACTCGGCTATATCTTTTTCAACAAGTGGAATAGCCGCATGTATCTGAGAAAGCTCGGTGCGTATCTTTTCTCTTACAGTACCGTTTTTTACCCTCATCATAAGTTTTTCTAAATGCTCCTTTTTTGATATCAGTTCTGTCAGCTCTTTTTGTACATCGAGTATACGCTTTCTTATGGTATCTGTATAACCGGCATATAGTTTTGTAGACAGTTTTCTTGCCGACACAACTATAGGCACATAAATACTACCAGAGGCCTTAATTTCCCCGCCACGGAGCCTTGCCCGGGGATGTACAAACACAACATCACCCAGCGTTTCAACTTTGCTACCGTATAGTCCAGTCTCTATATACACATTGTCCTCCGCCTCAATACGGGCAATATGACCTTCTTTAATATACACAAATCCACCAGACCTTATAACACCGGCTTTGTCACCTGTGACAATACCTCTGATGAAAACCCCTTCTCCAGCATGGACAGAAGCATTCTCCACACTACCCTCTACAAGTACCTTGCCTTTAACCTTTATAACAAAACCCGGCTTGACATCACCCTTTATCCATAGATGTTTAACCCCGGTAATATTACCAACACTGAAATCAACATCTCCATCGATAATGAGAATCTCTTCAACAGACAAGACACCACCAAGCACCAATATGCCTGTGGTCTTGGAGATAATAACATCACCGCTGGCCTCTGTGCCATCACCTGCAAAGGTTTTCAGGTCAATATCCCTACCCGGCTTGGCTGGTATGATACGGCCAAAGATATCTACACCATCACGACCAAGTGATGGAGGATTTTTGCGCCCTATAATCTCACCTTCTCTGACAGTGATAAAGTGCTTTTTATAAGCGTGCCAGTCTATCTCTTCATAAGGGTCAATTTCTACCTCATCAAGGGGCAATATAACAATAGAAGCATTTTTCCCCTCTTCTGGTGGGACACCTTCGGCAACAATAATAATATCAAGTGGGTTTTCTATTGCCTCTTTCACGGCATCAACCCTGATAAATTGAGGATCTATCTTATACTCCTCAACGAGTTTCTGAAGTATATCGGTAACCTCGAGGTCTTTCCCTTTGCCAAAGGCTGGAATATACTGGATATATGCCCTAAGATTATCTTCCGTAATAGATACCTCTATATCTGCATCTCTATCTACAGGGTCGCTGATTTTTACAGGTTTACCATTGCCAAGGGCAATAGCCTGAAGAACCTCTTTAGGAGGATAAAATCCGATCCGAGATAAGATACCACTAACAACAATGCGCGGTACAGATTTGTACGACACGGCGTATATGCCATCTTCCGTTTCAAAGATTTCAAAGTTCTCTAGGTGTATTCTTTTCATTATCCTCTTGGCATTCGTGCCTGTGGAGGCTTTGTTTTAAACTTTGGCTCCCTCCAAGGCACAGGTGCAAATTCACCCTCCTCATTTATTTTAACAACTACATGCTCTAAGTCTTCCTTGACATTGTATATATAAGTATCTGCTAAAGCAAATTGTGTACCTACATATGCCTTACCAGCCACAAATATCTCTTGATAAACAGCTTCCTTTATTATTTTATCTATCTTTTTCTTTGCTTCTTCTTTCTCTTTTATCATAACATCTAAACTCTCCAAAGCCTTCCGTGTTTTCTGCCTTGCCTGATTATCTTTTAGAAGGGGAATAGCAGCTTTTAGACTTTCTTTCTTTTCCATTAATGCCTTTATCTCTTCATCTATTGAGGCTACTTGTTCTCTTAAATCAGACACATAGCCAGCATGCACCTCTGTCTTGGTACCATGAATATTACCAACAATACCAAGGTACACGCTTTTTCTGGCTTTTAAGATACCACCCGATGTTCGGCTTTTGGGATTGGTGGCTATAATATAGCCTCCAGAGAATATATTACTGTGCCTAAAACCACTATCTGTATACACATCGCCACCGGCCTCCACAGTGGCAGAGAGAAACTCCTTGGCATAAACAAACCCTCCAGCCTTTATATAACCTCCCTTCTCTCCAACTACGATACCTCTAACATAAACATCTTCACCAGCCTCTATGGTAGCGTTTTCCACACTACCACCAACTATAACCATACCCTCAACCCGTATATAAAAACCGGGAAGCACATTGCCTCTAATCTCTATATGCTTGACATCTTTAATATTTCCAACTTCAAAGTCCAAATCTCCTTCGACAATAAATATTTCATCAACATGAAACTTCCCCTCTTCTTGCCTCAATATTCCCGTACGCGTAGCAATAAGGCGGATATTCTCTTCAAGCTCAAGGCCTTTCCCTTTAACCGCTGCCAAATCCATATCCTTTCCGGGCACAGGAGGTATTGTCTCTCCTTTAACTCCTGTACCCGTTTCTCCTTCTGTAGGAGGAATCTTCTCCACAACAGGCTCTCCAGCCTTCACGGTAATAACAGAGGAAGATGCCTCATGCCAATCGAGACGCTGAGGCTCATCTTCTGGAGCTTCCTCAGTCTTTTGGGCTGGAACAATGACAATCTTGGCATCTTTACCAGGTTTAGGAGGTATACCCTCAGCTACAAGGGTTGCATTACCCGGCTTGGAAAGGGCATTTTTCACAGCATTGGGATTAATAAACTCTGGAACGATACCCTCTTTTTCAATAAGCATACTTATCACTTTATCAGGAGTCAGATCTTTGCCACCACCTATGGCCGGATGATACACAAGACGGGCTTTCAGGAGGTCGGGGCTCTCTACAACTTCTATAAAGCCATCTCTATGAAGGCGCCTGTCTGTTATCTTTATCCATTCCCCAAGATGTTTCCGCAATGTGGCCGATACCTTAGGCTCAAGCGGAGGCAATCCTTCTTTTTTCATTATGGCTATTAGTAGAGCATCATTTATTGTCTGATTAATCTTGAGATAAGTACCATCCATAGTCACTTTTATAGATATAGGCCCTATAGTAACTTCTCTAGATTCTTCGGCAGACACCCTCAACCCTCCCTTTTAACACAACTGTGGTTTTTAACATTAGTGCTTACCAATATATTTTCTCCCTGTAATAATAACATAGCTAGACTGGTATACAATGAAAGAGGGTGATAAAGTTGAAGATATTAATAGCAGGAGCAGAGGCGTTTCCATTTTACAAAGTAGGGGGACTGGGTGATGTACTGGGTAGTCTTCCTTACGCATTAAGAGCCCAACAAGTGGATTCACATGTTGTTATTCCCAAGACTGGTGCCACAAAGATACCTGAAAAAATCTTAGGTAGCGAAATAATACATTCTCCTGTTGGAGATTTTTCCCACATATGGACTGAAAGGGATGGAGTAATATACCACTTTCTTGGACATAATTCATATGAAGGTAGATATGAAATATATAAAGAACCTGACGAATTTGAGCTGTTTCAGATATTCAGCGTTGGAGTAGCATCACTCGCTAAACATATAGATGCCGATATCGTGCACATGAACGACTGGCATACAGCTTTTACCACTGTAGCACTAAGATATATGAATCTCAATATAAAAACAGTACTGACAATACACAACATAGCATTCCAGGGACAGGCCAGTCCTGTTCGCCTAATATTTTTCCTTCCAGAGCATCTATGGAATGCTCTGAGAATTGGAACCGATGCCAACATATTGAAAGGCGGTATTGTGCTTGCCGACTTCGTCACCACCGTTTCTCCCAGCCACGCGAAGGAGCTAACAACACCAGAGTTTGGAGCACCGCTACATGAATGTCTCAAAAAGAGATATGAAGAGGGCACATTTATTGGCATACTCAATGGTATAGACACGACATATTGGAACCCCTTAACAGATCCATATATTCCAGCCCCATACGATATAGAGGACGCACTGGAGAGCAAGGCAGTAAACAGACGCTCACTTCGCCGTGAATTTGGTTTAACCGATAAAGAAGATGCTCCTCTAATGGGCATTGTTTCAAGGCTTACCCATCAAAAGGGCATTGATATATTCCTCGAAACAGCCGACATTGCCGTAGAACTTGGCTTCCAAATCATCATATTGGGTACAGGTGAAGAGGATATAGAAAAAGAGGTAAGAAAAGCTGTTGCAAGGCTCCCAGGTGATGTGGTTTTTCTCAATGAATACTCTGAAGAAAAGGCACACAAGATATATGCTGCCGCCACACACTTTATGATGCCTTCACGATTTGAACCAGGAGGACTTGCGGCTATGATAGCTATGAGATACGGTGCACTGCCTATAGCCACTCGCACAGGAGGGCTTCAGGATTCCATCATAGATATCACAGAAAATGCCGAAGGAACAGGATTTCTATTTGAGGGACCCAAACCACTTCCTCTGGTCAAGGCTATGCTAAGAGCATATAAACACTATACAAGCGGCGATTATGCTTACAATATGAAGGTAGCCATGGAGCAAGACTTTTCTTGGGATAGGTCGGCTGAAAAGTATATAGAGGTATACAAAACTGTGCTAAAGCGGTGAGAAGACTAAAAATATATTTACATCAGCTAAGATACCTCAGTGGCTGGCTGATCAAGTGGGGAATATTGAGCATCATAGTGGGTATGAGCACCGGAACTGTGGTTGGTGCTTTTTTGCTTATACTCTACAAGACTATAGATATGATGTCTGGTAAACCTGAAAGATTACTGCTCCTGCCTTTTGCTCTTACACTGTCACTATTTCTGTCAAGAAAATTCTTCCCATCGGCCCGTGGTGCCAGTATTGAACAGGTTATTAAACTTATACATTCACGAGATACCACAATAAATCCCATAGGATTTATCATCATTTTTATAGCCACCGTGCTGACAATAGGATTTGGCGGTTCAGCTGGTAAGGCAGGGCCTGCCGGGCATATAGGAGCATCTTTTTCTGCACTACTGGGAAAAATCACACGATGGCTCCTGAAACCCTTTCACATAACCATCACTGATGAAGATGAAAAATGGTTTATCATTCTGGGTATTAGTGGAGCCTTTGCCACAGTCTTCGGCACCCCAGTAGCTGGAGGGCTCTTTGCCCTTGAGGTTGTATATATGAACTACTTTCCATACAACATGCTATATCCCAGTCTTATAGCAGGATATAGTGCCCTTTATGTGGCCAAATCTCTTTACAACCTGACATATATCCATTTTCCCCATATCAGTGTGCCAGCTATGGGACCTAATGTTATGCTCCTCATTGTCGTTGGTGGAGTACTCTTTGGAATGCTCGCCCGTTTATTTATAGACTTCAAAGACTTCACAGAAGAGATACTAGCACGCTGGCATGTCTCACCATATATCAAAGCATTTGTCGGAGGTGCCGTTATAGCCTTGCTGGGTTTTCTCATAGGACATCAAAGATGGCATGGACTGGGTACAGATACCATAGCAGCAGCACTTCAAGGACAGAATATACCGTATATAGATCCTTTAGGCAAGCTGGTTCTAACCTCACTCACACTATCTGTAGGTGGCTCTGGTGGTCTTATGACCCCCCTGTTTTTCGTAGGGGCCACTAGTGGCAATATCATTGCAAGGCTACTGGGTTCTCAGTTTGTATCCTTCGGTGCAGCACTAGGGTTTGCGGCCGTTGCCGGTGCTGCAGCCAATGCCCCACTGGCGACAATGGTAATGGTCAGCGAACTGTTTGGTTCTGGAATGATACTCCCAGCTGCTATAGCCGTATTTATAGCATTTGAAATTGTTGGACCCCGGAGTATATATCCATCTCAGATTGTCAAAGTGTCTAAAGATGTATATCGAATCAACACGGCAAGACACATCATGGAAGATAAAAAAGATG